>JAIRLS010000333.1 GCA_031259205.1 Bacteroidales bacterium
TTGGGGACAGGGGCAAACGCCTTTAATAGAAATATTGCAGTTGATAGATAAAGAGAAATATCCGATTTTCTGTGACATCGAACTTGAATACGGCGTTCCGGCCGGTTCCGACCCGGTAACGGAAACGGCCAAATGCGTTGACTTTTGCCGTCAGGCGTTGAAAAGATGACAGGTACAGTATAATCCCTTTTCTATTGATATGAATGACTTGACGGGCAACGCTTTGTGTTCCTTGTAAGACTTCGTGATTTTTTAGGCTAAATCTTTTTTTGAGGCGCTATGGGTCAGTGGACTGTTTCATCCGAGATTTGTTTCCTGCTTTCTTCCTATCCCTTTTCATCACCGCCGGTTACTGACCGGCGGAAAGGAGGCATCCCGCAGCAGTGCGGCTGCCTGAATTTTCAATTCAGGCAGAAGAAGCTATGGAGAGCGTTTCCGCAGGTCGTTGACCTGCGGTTATGAAAGTTACGTCCTTTCAGGACGTTCCGCATTCTCCAAAACGCATTTAGACGCACGCCGTGCGTCTCTACATTCAGACGCACGCCGTGCGTCTCTACATTCGTGCCTTCGCGCCTTCGCGCTATAAGAGTTAACCAAAATTTAATTGAAAGTTGAAAATTATAATCCGTTCATTGCTTCCAAAACGGCGTCGATGTTGTTGCGGAAAGGGTCGGTCAGGCGGCTGGAAGTCAGTTTGCTCCGGATAGCGTCCTGCCGGTGGGGGGTGTTGAGGAGCAGTTGTGCCAGCGTTTTCAGGCTGTTTTCCGGAAAAGGGCCTTCAAAGCGGATCTGCCGAATGATTCCCTGCCGGACGTTAAGGCTCGCCGAAAAGGTTTTTCCGTCGAGCGCAACGGAACGGGTCATGGCGTAGGGGGGTGACTGGCCGAAATTCCATTCCCATCTGGCATATTTTTCATCTCTCAATTGCCTGACTGCCGTCAGGTCGGCTTCGGAATAGCTATATTCGCGGGCATGGGGGAGGTGACGCAACATGTAAGCGAAGACCGCTGCGCGAAATTGCGCTACATCCGTCGGCGGGGAAAGGTATTCGCTGATATTGCCCACCTTGCTGCGAACGGACGGGATGGCCTTATCGCTGAATTTTCCCGGCGCGGTGCGCAAAGCTTCCGTCAAGGCCGTCAAATTGCCGGAAAACAGTAAGGTGCCGTGGTACAGTATCCTCCCGCGCGACACGTGTTTGGCCACGCCTGAAATTTTTGCCCCGTTCACCGACAGTTCGTCCCGTTTTCCGATCTCCGCTTCAACGCCTTTTTCCCGCAACAGGGCAATGATGGGAGCGGAGAATCTACTGAAATCGACCGTTTGGCCTGTATCTTGCCGTTCGATGAACGTGAAGTTAAGGTTGCCTGCGTCGTGATATACCGCGCCGCCGCCGGACAGCCGCCGGACAACCTTAATGCCGTTCCGCCGGACATATTCGACATTCACCTCGGCAAGCGCATTCTGGTGACGTCCCACTACGATTGCCGGTTCGTTACACCAAAGCATGAAACAGCGTTCAGGGAAATGCTCGAATACGTATTCTTCCGCTGCCAGATTGAAACAGGCGTCGGTATGACCGTCATTAATCAGCCTCATTGAGCGTCCGTTTAAAGATGATACGGAAAGTGCTTCCTTTGTCCGGTTCCGACCGCAGCACGAAAATGCGTCCGTGGTGATATTCTTCAATGATGCGTTTGGAGAGCGACAATCCCAGTCCCCATCCTCTGGATTTTGTCGTATATCCGGGTTTGAAAACGGTTTTGAAATTTCTTTTGGCAATGCCTTTTCCTGTATCGCTCACATCGACCAGCACCTGATTTTTGGTTGCGTTTAGTTCAATGGTGATGGTTCCGGCGCCGCTCATGGCGTCCAGGGCGTTTTTGCAAAGGTTTTCAATCACCCATTCGAACAGTTGTTCGCTGAGCAGCGTCATCACGGGTTGCGGGGGCGCCTCGAACCGGATGCTTACCTTATCGGAGGAACGTTTGCGGATGTAGGGCAGACTGTTGGCTATGGCTTGTCCTGCATCGGTCGGCAGCAGAGCGGGTTTCGATCCTATCTTTGAGAAACGTTCCGTAATGGAGTTCAGCCGCGACACGTCTTTTTCCAGCTCGCCGATCAGCGGGGAACCGGCGATTTGCATCTTCAGCATTTCGGTAATGGCCAGCAGCGAAGAGATGGGCGTTCCCAACTGGTGCGCCGTTTCTTTCGACAGGCCTACCCATACTTTGTTCTGTTCCGATTTTCGTACCGAACTGAAAGCAAAATAGGCCACTGCCACGAACAGTATGATGATTCCAAGTTGTATGTATGGGTAATACGATAAACTGTACAACAGGGAAGAATCGTCGTAATAAATGTACTGCCGGAGACCGTCGAAGGCGATGATGACGGGCGGGTATTTGTTTTTCATGTATTCCAGCCGGCGGGCGGCATAACCGGGGTCTTGCATTTTCAGCGAATCGAGGTTACGGATGGATATGATGTGCAAATGCTCGTCCGTCAGTATAATCGGAATGATTGTATTGTCTTCGATTACCTGCATGTAAAAGTTGAGGTGTTCGTCCTCATTGCCGGCGCCGACTAACATCCGGTAGGCGTTTGCCAGCAGTTCCACTTTTTTGTATTCCTCGGCAGACAGTTTTTTGACAAGATGATGGGTGTACAATAGCGTCCCTCCCCCGATGGCAATGGCGCACAGCAGCAGACACAGGTTCCATTTCAGCCGGATTTGATAAATATTCATCGGCTTGGGCGGCGGGAGTTAAATAATCGTGAGGTCTTTTGCCCGCATCCACCCTCTGTTGCCGTCGGCGATGCGTATTTCGCACCATTCGCCGATTTGGTCGGTAATCTGCACCTTGATACCTTCGTGGATAACAAACAGGTTATTGCCGCTGTTGTCGGGCGAACTTTTGACGGTGACGGAAGGGGCAAACACGATAGCTTCATCTTCCCGTTCCACGTTGGTTTTTTGCAGATATCCCAGCGTAAGGGCGCCGATGCTCAACAGCAGGAACAATATGCCTGTCGAGAATGCCGTTTTTTTGAAAGTCCGTCTGTGCAGGAACAGGAAGCCCAGCCCCGATAGCAGCGTCAGCAGGAAGCCGCCGATGCTCAAATACGACCACAATCGCTCGGAACACAGGTCGCGCAGGTTTTTTGCCCATGTAATCAGGAACAGTTCGGGCATGGCCTCCACTTTATCGAAAATGAGCGAGCGGGACAGTTGCAGGTTTCGTTCGATGTCTTCATCGTTGGGCGCCAGCCGTCGGGCGCGTTCATAGTACAGAATGGCCGCTTTGATGTCGTGGTTTTTGAAGCAGGCGTTGCCCATGTTGTAGAACAAGGTTGCCGACGCCCAGCCCGAATCGATCAGGGTCTGGTACTGTGCCGCGGCGCCGGTAAAATCGTTCTGCCCGTAAAGGCGTCCGGCGCGGACAAAGGCGCTGTCTGTTTCCGAGGCATTCAAACAGGTCAAAACGGCGACCAACCCTGTCATTAAAAAAATCCTTTTCATAGATGTCTTGTTAAATTGTTTTTTGCATTTTATTGATTGCCTCGGCCGCCCGGTCGTACAGGGTTTTCATATCGGCGTTTTCTTCCGGCGGCGCATATCTGGCAAATTCACAATCGTCGATAACGTCGATAAATTCGTTGATCAGGGTTTCGTTCACTTGTCGTTGCCGCAGCATCTGTTTTCCGGTTTCCTTTGAAAGGTCGGCTACCGGAATGTTCAGTTTGTCGCTGAGGTATCCCCACAACGCTTTGGAAAGTTCTTCGTACATCCGCGCCTGTTTGCCGCCGTTCAGGAAGAGGCGCGCCTGTTTCAGCCGTCTGGATGCATACCGGTTGGCGCGTTTGTTTTTCACGAAAGCGGCGTCGGCGTACTTGCGGATATATTTCCTGCGGGCATACACGAAAATGGAAAAGGCCAGCAAGGGAATCACATACCACAGGATGAACGGCGCTGTCCCGAAGAAATATTCGCCTGCTTTGCGCCATTTTCCGCTATTTTGCCTTATATAGCGGATGTCGTTTCCGAGCAGTTTGACGCCTTCGCGCGTCACTCTGCCGGTGGCGTCGGCGCCGAACTGTTCGTTGCCTTTTTCCACAGTTATAACGATTTCTTCGGATCGGAGGGTTTTGTATTGCCCGGCTTGCGGGTCGAAGTAGCTGAATTCAGCGGCAGGCAGCTTGTAGTTACCGTCATGACGCGGCACAAGCACATATTCGAATGTTTTGCTTCCCGTGGTGGTGGCGGCATTGAGGTTAACGTTCACTTTAGGCTCCCATACTTCAAAGTCCGGCGGAAAGTTGATGCGCGGCGCATCCACAAATTTGAGGTTGCCCGTTCCGGAGATAACGATTTTGAGGGTGACCGGATCGTTGGCTTTCAGGGTCGTTTTGTCTGCTGCCACGTTCATTTTCATTTGTCCTACGCCGTTGCCGAAGGAGGCGGGTTTGCCTTCGGGCAGCGGCATAACGGTGATGTTTACCGGCCGGCTTTTGATTTCGCGGGCAACCGTTTGTGTGGCGCTTCCGAAAATGTCGTCCCAAATGCTCCTGTTATTGGTTTGTACGCGCTGCACGACGCCCGCTTCCAGTGAACACGGGCTGATGGTCAGTGTGCCGCTCTTTTGCGGAAACAGTACGAACTGTTGTAAGACGCCCGTCCCGTAGGTTTCGCCGTTCACGGTTTCTTTTACGAGGTTTCTCAGGGGGGGGACTTCCAGCTCCTGTTTATAGAATCCTTCAAAACCGGGCGCTTTAAGACTGTTGAGGTTTGAAATGTTTACTTTTGAAAAGAGTTTCAAGGTGGCGGTGATGTATTCCCCTTGGTAGAGCTTGGTACGGGAAGGGATGATGCTTACGAAAACTTCGCTGTGGTCGGTTGGAATCTGCGAGTTGTCCGGCAGGGACGGCTTTTCGCCCGACGGCGGCTGTGCGGACGATGACGACGCGCCTTTGGCAATAACCTGTATCTGAACCGCAGAGGAACTGTATTTCTGCTTGCCCACAGTCACTTCTACGGGGGGAAACTCCTGTGTGCCTTCCTGTACGGCTTCTACGGCATACGAGTAGGTGAAGGAAACAGACCTTACCATTTTTCCGCCCGACAGGTGTGTCTGGGAACCCTGTTTTAGCTGCATGGTATAAAGTATGTTAAATGCCTCCATTTCGGGAAATTCCGGTTGTGACGCTTTTGCGTTGATTACTACATCCAGTTGGAACGGCTCGCCTGCCTGTACTATGCGCGGACAATTAACCGTTACGTGAACGTCTTGCCCGTAAATACACAGCGACAGAAAAATCAACCATCCCAATAGACCGTATTTTTTATCAATGTTTTTCATTCTGCAAAAGTAATATTTTTACCCGTTATCACCAATTCTTTTCTATCGTGCTGCGGCGGCCGGCTCTTTCCTTTTTCTTCAATTTTTCCTGCAAGTTTTTTTCTTCCTGTGCCAGCGCGTCGAGTATCCGTTGAGCGTCTTCGGGCGTAATCTGCTGTTGCTGCTGTTGCTGGTTTTTGTCCTGTTGATTCTGATTCTGATTCTGTTCCTGCTTCTGTTCATCATCCTTCTGTTGATCGTCTTTTTGTTGATCATCCTTTTGTTGATCCTGCCGGTCATTGTCTTTATTTTGACTGTCCTTGTTCTGTTGCTTTTCGTTTTGCTGTTGTTGCAGCATTCTCAACGCGCAGGAAAGGTTGGTTTTGGTTTCCATGTCGTTGGGGTTGTTGCGTAAAGCGTTTTTATAGGCGTCGATGCTTTCCCCGAACTTTTGTTGCCGGAAGTAGGAATTGCCCAGGTTGTGGTAAGCTTTTGCCTTGTCTTCTTTGGTTTTCATGTTAGCGGAAGCCGTTTCGAACTGTTTGACGGCTTCGTCGTATTTTTCTTGACGATAGAGCGCATCGCCCAGGTTAAAAGCGGCGTTGCTTGCCCCGTTATTGATGTCCAACGCCTTTCGATAGGCTGTTTCTGCTTCTACATGTTTTTTTTCATCATACAGTTTATTGCCTTCGCGCATTTCTTTCCGGAAATCACTTTTTTTAGCTTTGTTTTGCCGTAGCGTGTCGCTTCCCTGTCCCCGGAGAAAGCCGGTACAGTTGGTCAGTAACAAGATGAGAATGATTTTTTTCATACGGTAATCATTTATTTAAAACAATCTGAATTTATTTCTTTTACCGGAGATAAGCAGTTCCGTCAGCAGCAGCAACAGCGCCGCCCCGAAGGGCCATTGAAACCATTCGGCGTAATCGACGATGATTTTGGCGTCATATTCCGATTTTTCCAAGTCGCTAATTTCGTCGAGGACGTCGGTCAGTCCCATGTTGGAGGCGGTAGCCCTCACGTAGATGCCTTTTCCGGCGCTTGCCGTTTCCTGCAATGTCGTTTCGTCAAGCCGGCTCATCACCACGTTGCCTGCGCGGTCTTTGATAAAATCGCGCTGTCCCGATTTCGTCCGTATGGGAATGGGCGTTCCCTGTACCGAACCAATGCCGATGGTGTGAACGATGATATCTTTTTTCGCGGCCTCCCGCGCGGCTTCCACCGGATTATCCTCGTGATTTTCGCCGTCGGTAATTACGATGACGGCTTTGCCTGCATTGCTTGCCGGCGAAAAAGAGGAAGTCGCAAGCGTGATGGCTTTCCCGATGGCCGTTCCCTGTACCGGTACTATGTCGGGGGATATCGTGCCGAGAAACATCTTGGCCGACACGTAATCGTTGGTAATAGGCAGTTGAACGAAGGCTTCCCCAGCAAAAACAATCAACCCGATTTTATCGTCGCCCAAACGGTCAACCAGTTTGGACAGGGCCTGTTTAGCGCGTTCCAGCCGGTTGGGTGCAATATCTTCGGCCATCATGCTGTTCGACACGTCCAAGGCAATGATGATTTCCGAACCTTTCCGCTTCTGGCTTTCGATTTTAGTGCCGAATTTAGGTCCCGCTATCCCTGTAATCATCAGGGAAAACAATAGCAACAGCAAAACAAACTTCCATAAAACCTTGCGCGACGAGGCTTCCGGCATCAGCCGGCTTACCAACTCTTCATCTCCAAAGCGCCGGATATTCCTTTTACGTATTATTCTCATCCGGATGAAAAGCATTACAAACAAGGGTATCAATGCAAAAGCATAAAAGTAACCGTTATACGAAAACTGAAACATACAATAAAAATGATACGTTAAAAACGGTACAAAAATAAATGATTTTGCCGTTTCATCGTATCATCTCCACCGTTAAAGTTTGTTAAATACGGCTTTGGACTTCGGAACCTGTCAGTGCCTTTAGGCCGGACAGCGTTCATCAGGGCTACGTCTTTTGAGGCGCTATGGGGCGGTGGACGGTTACAGACGTAGTTTTGTTTCCGCTTTTTTCCCATCCATAATGGCGAAAGCGCGAAGGGATGCAGAGACGAAAGCCTTTCGCCTCTACATTCGCGCTTTTTTTTATTAGCTATTTTCAAAAAAAAATGCAACCGATTTTGTTGGTTTTCAAAAAATCATTATCTTTGCCCTGTTAATTAAACTTTGATTTCATCAAAACACGATGACGCCTTATTGCTTCCATATTCGTTTCACGGCTTCCGGAAAACTTTCCGGAGAAAGGCGGCATTTACCCCCCCCCAAAAAAATTTTCTGATAACCAGCTAATTACAAAAGAACTCCGTTTGGACAGCGCCGGCACGACGGGAACGACCGCCTTTAACGTCGCCCGCTACCATGAACGTTTCAAAATGTATTTCCGCAGGATGCGGCAGGAAGTCATCCGGTTATGGGGGCAAGTCTTCGACTTTTCCGGCTTTAGCTTCACGCTTCGCAGGGATGGCTTTAGACTTTGCAGGGATGGCTTTAGACTTTGCAGCCGTGGCTTTAAACCTTACAGCCGTGGCTTTAAACTTTGCAGCCGTGGCTTTAAACTTTGCAGCCGTGGCTTTAGACTTTGCAGCCGTGGCTTTAAACCTTACAGCCGTGGCTTTAAACCTTGCAGCCGTGGCTTTAGACCTTGCAGCCGTGGCTTTAGACTTTGCAGCCGTGGCTTTAGACCTTGCAGCCGTGGCTTTATACTTTGCAGCCGTGGCTTTAAACCTTTCAGCCGTGGCTTTAAACCTTGCAGCCGTGGCTTTAAACTTTACAGCCATAGCTTTAAGCCGTTACCTGTAAACCTTTACGTTGAAATTAAAAAAAATCGTAACTACTCAGGTATTTCAAAAAAAGGAATAGTTCAAAAAAAATGTTGGAAAAGAAAAAAATACTTACCTTTGCGCCGTGGATGAAATGATACACATACGGCGTTCGGAATATGAA
>JAIRLS010000193.1 GCA_031259205.1 Bacteroidales bacterium
ATTAGAAACAAGTCGGGGTTATACCGATATTTATATGCGCCGCAGCCACTTGTGGCCGGACATTCCTTACGAATGGGTCTGGGAGATCAAATACATTAAAAACGAAGACGCGACCGAAAACGTATTGCAGGAAAAACGCGAACAGGCGCGCGCTCAACTGAGAAAATACCGCGATTCCCATCTGTTTGTCGGTCGTACCGACATCCGGTATCTTTCGCTGATTTTCATCGGCAAGAACCGGTATGAGATAGAAGAACTGCCTTCTGCGGCGACCCATCTTATTTGAAGAATATTAATAATTATTGCTAATTTTGTGGTGTAAAAGAGTGCCAATATGAAGTATTATAAACAGGTTCAAAAGAATGAAGCGAGAAATATACGGAATGTTTTTTAACGGCGCACTTTTGCAAGGATCTAATAATAAAATTTTTACAAAAGAAATGAACGCAGAAAGTATAAGTCTGAATAATAGAAAAAGAAAGTACGATTTGTTTATACGGCAATTACAACCTACATCCGACAATAAAATATTGGACGTAGGATTCAGCAATGAAGAATGGCTTAGCGGCGATAATTATTTGGAAAAACACTATCCGTATCCGCATCGTATAACGGCGTTGGGCGTGTGCGCATTTGATTTGTTTCAAAAACGCTATCCGCAAGTTACTGCCGTTCGTTACGACGGCAAGATATTTCCTTTCCCGGATAACAGTTTTGAGATAGGCTGGTCAAATGCGGTTATCTAGCATGTCGGTGAAGAATAAGCACAGATCTTGTTCTTAAAAGAACTGCGCAGAACCTGCCGTAAAGTATATCTTACTACGCCCAACCGTTATTTCCCTTTTGAACTGCATACAAGAATACCGTTATTGCATTGGCTTCCAAAAAAATCTTCGATAAAATACTGTCACATACAACGAAACGCTGGGCAACTGGAGATTTTATGTATTTATTATCGGAACGCCAGGTAAAAACGTTGCTAAAAAAGGCCGGTATCGAAAATTACCGGATATACAAGAATCGTTTCATGGGATTTACAATGGATTTTAGTATATTATTTCAGTAAAGAGATCTTCCTCCACCTGTCGGCATTTTTTTCGTAACGCGCTATGCTCTTTCCGTTATTATTTATTTGATAGGATATATTTTCTCCGTCAGATACTATATGACTGCACGAAGCGATGAAACAGGAATAAATAAAATGGGTAAATTGCCGGAATTTTCCGGTAAATCCATTATCCGAAGCAATGAAACTTCCATAATTCGCGAACAATACGTTGAATAAGTCTTCGGAAATCCCTTTTCTACTGGATGAGTTAAGATATTCGCTTTGAGTAAAGAGTTTTGCACAAGGCAGGCAATACATGTTCGCACAGCGAGTACAGGAAGCTCGCGGACGTCTCCTGAGAGATCCGCGAGCTTCCTGTCGATCCTGTAAAGGCCCCTTTTTTCTACTGCAGACTGTCCAGGAATTTTTTCGTCTGTTCCGGACGGTGTTTCATACGGATTTGCCAAACCAGTTCTTCGAGGCTGACTGTTTCATAGGAATCGTCGAGATGCTTTTCGAGCAACTGCGCTATACCGGGACCGCCGATGGTAGCGTCTTTCGTTTCCGCCAGATCGTCGCAGTCCCTGCCCTGATCGGAGAAATGGCTCCACGCGTGGATGCAAATCAGGTTAAACTCGGGATTATTCCGGTCTTTGTCCAGGCAACGCGCAATGTATCGTGGCGTTCCCTCACGTTCGCGCAGGTAAGGCTCGTTCCAGAGGGAATATTTGATCGTGACCACCGGAATATCATAGCCTTTTTTATTGGTGACCCAGTAAATGTCACCCGCACCGGCGGCATACGGCGTGTACTGATAGGCGAGGATACCCGCCAGTTGGTCGTTTTCTTCGGCAAAGATGCGGTAGGCTTCCATTGCTTCGGGCGAACCGGCTTCGTGGTTGGCCATCAGCCCGACCATCCTGATACGGTGCTGACGCATCCAGGCCGACGTGAGGCGCACCTTTTCCCGCAGGTCTTCCGGGCGGTTGCGTCCAGCGGCATACGTGTCGCTGTAATACACTCCGCCGCCTTGCACTTCAAGCAGCGTACTGTTTTCCGGCTGGCGTTCGACTAGGTATTTGAAAGCGGCCGGCGCCATCTGGGGTAATGTCGTCGCGGCGATGCCGAACGCCACTTTTGAAGCAGCGCTTTCAGGCAGGTCGTACCAGCGCTCAATGAATCCGCCCATCATCCACTGGTTGTTATCGCCGTCGGTCATAAAAAAGGATACCAAGCGTTTGTTTTTGTTGTAGTCAATGGTTTTCGGGTCGAGCACGCGCGCAAGGACAGGCTCCTGCCGGTTTCGGTAATCCGCACCCGTCAGGCAGGCGTTATAGAACCAGTCATTGACGGCCGACGCCTGCGCATTGCGCGAGGCCACTTCGTTTATTTCCCGTTCGTTGTGCTTGCCTGCTTCCCAGCCGTAGATCAGATGGTGCGAATCCAGTGTGCGGCAGACGGTTTCGTACAGGTCCCAGTATTCGCCGTTCGTCGCGTCGCGCGGCTGGGGATAGAGGTTCATAAAAAACCAACCGTTCTGAATGGCTACATCACGCAATTCCCACGTGTTGTTAGGCATAATCACCAGCCCTGTCTTTTCGCACCGGCTGCCAAACTCGTTCCAGGCGTCGCGCACATTCTTTTGCGAAGCGTCATAGAGCAGTTTATATCCGGCCTTTTCAAACAGCGCGCGGTCAGGCTTGTCCACGATTAAACCGTTGTAGACGTGCGACGCTGTGACCGCCACCGAGCCGCTTTCGGGATTCCGTTCGAGGTCGGTCAGGATATAGCCGTCGAACAGATGTTTCAGCGTCACATTCACACCGTCAACCGGTTCAAACGTTTCCGTGGCCAGTTGCAGCGGGCTGACTTTGGGCAGGAAACGGCATCCGCGTGCTTCCAGCGAAGCGCGTTCTTTCCGGTATGCGACTGCCTGGTCGGCATTGCAGGCTATCCATACGCCCATTTTTGTCTTGTCCTGTTCCAGCGCTCGCGCCGTCAGGCCGGTGATTGATGCTGCCAGCAAATAATCCTTAAGGCTGTTTCCTTCGACCACCACTTCCCGACAGATCCCGGGAGTCCGGCTCAGCGCCGGCAGTTTATACTGCCCCACATCGGCAATAGGATCATACATGTCGGCATATCTCACTTTTTCTCTTTGCGTGCAGGCCGCCTGCATCAGGCACAGCAGACCGCACAAAATCAAATTTCC
>JAIRLS010000021.1 GCA_031259205.1 Bacteroidales bacterium
TAGAGGAACGCAGATTTTTATTTTATGGATAATCAACTTCTTTCGTTTTGTACGCCTCGTTTTTATCTGTGCAAATCCACATCATCTGCGTCATCTGCGTGCTTTTGAGACGCCCCCTCCGCATTCTCCAAAGCGCTTTTAGACGCACGCCATGCGTCTTCGCGCTTTTAGACGCACGCCATGCGTCTTCGCGCTTTTAGACGCACGCCATGCGTCTCTACTTGTTTTCCATAGCGCCTCAAAAAAAGAATCAACCCAATGGTTTCTGTTATTATTGGATGATGATTTTACGTGCCGCTATTTGTTTTTGGTAAGCGCTGAAACTTACAATATAAATGCCGGAATGCAGCGTCAGCGGAAGGGTAAGAAGTTTCCCCTGTGTCCGGACAGTTTGCATGATGTTGCCTGTTTCATTCAGTATCCGGATGGTGACCTCCTCGTAGTGCCGATCCAGTTCTGCATAGAGGATTGAGTTTCCTTCCGTCGGATTGGGATATACCTTGATGTTATGTGGGGCTGTTTCCGGAAGGTCGGCGCTTGTCGTACCTTGCACCACCGTAAACATATAGGTTTTTGCCGTTCCGTCGTCGGCGGTTACGGTCAGGGAAAGGGTCTCTCCCACCGTGCAGGGTTTTTCGGTCACGCTGCCGCTCACGACCGACGTTATACTCGACGGCTCTCCGGTAAGCGACAAGGTGCAGATCAGCGTCGGCACAAGAATCCGGTAAGAGGTCTGCTGCGGGTCGAAAGCCGGCTCCAAGTCTCCGCCTGTTACCGTAACGCCGGTCAGGGTGACGTTTTCGGGGTATATCGGAAACACGTCAATGTTTCCGGAAACGTCCAGCGCTTTAAGCGTCAGCACGTCGCCCCGTTTGGTCAGTACCATGACTCGACCGTTGCTATCCGTAGGGCCACCGCCCACAACCAGTGGAAAAGGATTGTATACCGCGTTTACAGGATGAAACCGAAAAGCGTGCAGATGTCCCGTGATGTCGATATCAAAAGGCGTTGTCATGAAAATCGGATGCCACAAACTGTAACAAGGGATAAATCCGGGATCGAAAGAATTGTTCCAACTGTAAATCGGAATGTGATGCACCAGAATTTTCCGGTGAGCGCCGGTGAAAGCAGGGCCGGCCACTTCGTCCCTGAGCCATTCCGTTTGCCGGTTACGGAAACTGTCGAAATCAACCAGCCCGGAATATTCCGCGTGTCCGTCGCCTTTGTCTTCGCCGTTGTCCAGAAAAACAAAGCGAGTGTCGCCGCAGGTGAAGGCAAAATAGTTCTGTCCGTCAGGCCAGTCGAAAAACGAAGGCCATTGCATTGCGTAAGGGCCGCGTATTTCGTGGTTGCCTCTCAAATAGACTGCCGGCTTGTTGGCAGCGTCAACGCCTTGATTGTAATGGCTTATCAGGGTCAATATCTGCGATTCCGAGGCAGGGTCATTAAAAATATCGCCGTTGAAGATGGAAAAATCGAAAGTAATACCGTGCGCATGAACCTTTGCCATCAATTTGTCAAAAAGGTTAAGATTGTCATGCAGATCGGTAAATATTAGACACGTAAAATCCCTTGGCGTTGCGCCCAGCGTGGTAAACGAATATAACGACGATCTTTCCACAGGCCCCAGTTCCTTTGAATAGGCCTGATATTTGGTGACTTTCTGCGAACAGACGCGGTAATAGTATTTTGTGTCCGGCGCAAGTCCCGTAATGCGCACCTTGTGCCGTGTGATATTGGCGGCTACAATGCCGTTTTCCACCGTTCGGGCGATGGACAGGCTGCCGGCGTCTGTTCCGTACTCGATCCAGCTATACGAGGGATCGGCAGTCCGCCACATGACAGTCATTCCATCGGCGGCGGGATTTTGCAGGTATGGCTGCACATCCAGTTGCTGTTCCTGAACGGCAAAACCGTACAGCGTCGGCGTAGCGCCCATTGCCAGCAGGCCGGCGCCTGTCTGTTTTACAAAATTCCTTCTTGATATCATTCCGAATTTATTTTTGTGGTTTCTAACTTTTTCGCTTCCGACAAGTCCGAAAAGCATTTTTTTACTTTCCTGCCGGCTTATCGTATCGGGAAATTTCTAAAAAAAAGCAAAGGATGGGCGTATCCCCCATCCTTTGCATGTATCGCTATCGTCCGTACACATATATTTCCGAAAGGGAAAGATTAGCGTTGCTTCGCGAATTGGGCAACACCAATTTCAGATACCTGCTTTGGGCATTCTTTGCAGAGGCGTCAATAATTTTCAGGCTTTCCTCAGCCGTGGCGCCGGCAGTAGCCGAAAACTCGCACCTGCCCAATTCTGTCCAGCGGTCGTTTTCCACCCCCGTATAAACATAATTGCCAAAAAAGGTAGAATTGTTTGAAGTCCATGAAACAGGCCCCAACCATTGAAAGTCGTCCGGATCCACAAGCTGACTGTCATCTGCGGCAGCATAGACAATGACTGTTTGCGTATTATTATTGCCCAAACGACGATAGACGTCCACCTGCATCATCTCCACCGATTCTCCCAAATCCAACACCAAAGTATGAGGACAGGGATCTCTGGTAAGTATAGGGGAAAGCGGATTATTTCCGGCTGCATAGGTAGTATATCTGGAATGCCAGAACGTGCTGAAATTACCGTCATAAACATACGCGGGAGGCCCTTCGACGCTGGCTGAGGTCGGCGAAGGCATTCCGTGCCATGAATTGCAATACTTGATAGACCATCCGGCGCGCGGAACACGGTACAACGGTCGCATCTGCTCCCATGCAAAGGAGAAAGTATCAATGGCGTCCGGTTCGGGCAGGAAAAAGGAACTCACTTCAAAGCGGTTGTTCGTAGCCCCCGCGCATTGCGTATTCGTTTCTTCCGGAGGTACGGACAGGGTAATCTCCTGCAGACTTGCATCCGTATAGCGAACCTCGCTGCGAACGAGATTGGACGCCGGAGGATACCACGTAATCGTACCGTCGTTGCCGTCAATGCTGAAACTTTTTATTGACCGGTTGACCACCGACTGCTGGAAAAACGCTCCGTAGGAATTGGCAAAACCGTTAGTCCACAGCGAATGATGACCGAAAATATCCGTTGTTCTGACTCTAAAGGCGTAGGACTTTTCTTCATGGCAGGGCACTTCCACCATCATGCTGTCCCGACCGGGCGCCGGACTTACCGGAATAATGAGCGAATCTTCGTCCCAGTACAAATCAACGGTTTTCACATTGGTTGCGTTGAACGTCCAGAACTTGAAATATACTTTGCCTTTTCCGGCGTAAAATTTAATGGAATCCGGTTTGGGAGCGTACATTTTTTCGCCATCCTTGACGTATTCCCGGTGAACGTCCATCATGTTTTCGCAGGAAGCCAAAACAGACAGGCAAACCGTCGCTCCAAAAATGTATTGATGTATCTTTTTCATAGCTGTTTTTATTATCAATTATTAATTAAATTATTCCGCATATTCGCCATACAGGGTGATTTCGGCCGGATGCACATAGGGGCGGTTTTCCCATGAAGTTGCGAAATGGAACCGAAGGTATCGCCACGCGTTTTCGGACATTGGGAAAGAGGCCTCATGTCCGATTTGGGCAGCCTGCAAGTCTTCATCGGTACAGACGGTATAATCGGAATTGGTGCCGGAAGGCTTGATCATGGTAAAGTCTATCAGTTCCGTCCAGTCGGTAAAACTGCCTGAACTCGGCGGCGCGTCGAGACGCCCGTATACGATGATGTGCCGGGGATTACCCCATCCATAATATGGAATAGGGTCACTAGGAATGTATCGTTGAAAGAAAACCACACGGCTCAACTGCGCCGCTTTTCCCAGGTCCAGCGTAATATTGACGGGCAGTGATCCGGTGTAGCTGTGACCGTAGGTGGCCACATCGTCGTCGAACATGTACTCATCCCTTCCTTCCCAATTGACAAAGGTGGCGTCGCCTGTTATGTAGTTGTTATTCACTTTATATATTGAGAAGAGTTTTTTATCCAATTGGGATTCCTCCTTGGGGGTGAGCCATCCTCCTTCGGGGTAGATGGTATCGGACACATTGTCCCAGTTATCCCCGATGATCAGCCCGAATTTTTGCGGTTTGGGGTCATAGCCGCGAATGCTGAAATAAGCGGAATCAAGCGAAGAGGAGACAATCCGTACCGTATGCAATTTGCCGTTCGCATCTTCCGACAGCATTTCGGCGGTCAGCATCACTTTGTCCTTGTTTTTCCACGTAAAGTAAGCTCCGCCGAAATCACTGATGATGTCGATGGATTTGATGGTTTTGCTCAACGGCGATTCAAGTGGGGTAAACTTGACGGAAAGCGGATCGGAAAGTACCTGTGCGCGACTGACGGTGTACAGCAGCGCTTCGTGCTCCAGCGTGTCATTGTATCCTTCAACGGTGAGGCTGTTTCCGTAAAATGAGACGATAGATTCGCGTTCTTTTCCGTTGGTCAGCGTATAAACCGCCTTTACGGACAATACGTCGGCGTCCTGCGGTATGACAAAGGAAATCACCGCGCCGCCCGGAATCCGTTCCGGCAGAACGTCGCGTACTTGAGCAGGTTTGCCTTTTGACAGGTTGATCGGTTCCAGTTGCTTTTCCTGACAAGAACACAACAGAAACGCCAAACAGACAAAACAAGCCGTTTTTGTTTTCATATTTTTCATTTTCATTTTCATATATTTTAGATTTTAGATTTTAGATTTTATTGGATTTTTTATTATTCATTTTATTGACGCTGTCAGGGTCTAAAGACCGCCGACAGGTCTTTCTGCTATTCACTATTCGTTTACCATCCGGGGTTTTGCACTAATTGGGGGTTGTTGATCAGGTCGCTTTCGGGAATGGGCGCAAAGTAATCGCGCATGGTGAATCTTTGGGTGTAGATGGTGGTGGGCGTATAATAGGCCTGCGGGGTAATGTCTTCCACCATTACGTTCCATCCCTGTATGTTGCGGTTCAGTTCCCTGTGGGCGACTTTCCACCGCTTTCTGTCCCAGTAATCCTGTCCTTCCAGCGCCAGTTCCACTTTCCGTTCTCGACGGATGATCTCCCTCATGCCGCCTTTGGTAAGCGGTTTGCTCCGTTTATCGGCTATGGCATAGTCGTTCCAGCTTTTTACCACCCCTTCCAGTCCTGCGCGCGCCCGTACCATGTCGATATAAGGATATACTTCTGGATCGGCGGCGGCATTATCGTCGCCCGGCGTAGATTCGTTGATGGATTCGGCGGTAAGCAGCAGCATATCGGCGAATCGCAGGTCGGGATAAGGATAAGGCATATAGGTGAGTTCATTGGCGTCGCGCCATCTTGAATTGAGCGCCACCAGTTTTTTAGCCCAGTATCCCGTGGCGCAGTACTCGCTGTTGGATACGCGGTTGGCAAATTCGGCGAAACGCGCCTGTACATAAAAACACTCGGCGTCGTCGTTCGGTTCGTTATTGTAATGATTGCCGTACCATTTGCCGCGGTCGAAGCCCAACGCCGCATAGAAGCGCATTTCCCTGTCGAAATTGACGGCAGAAGTGGTTTCGCCGAGCTGTATCATATATTTGTGTTTTTCGTCGCCTGTGCGCAAGTTTTCAAATCGACTGCGGTATTTGTCTTCTTCCGCCCAGTCATCGTCTTCGTCCAGCGGCAACCCGTTGCTGGAATAGAACAGATCGACAATGTGGAGCGGTACGCTCAACCGGCTGGTGGCATTGGCCGTCGAACCGCTTTCAAACCTTGGGAGACAGTGTCTTTGAACGTTGGCGCCGCAGGGGTAACCGGTATTCCCGTATATCAGCTCCACATTCAGATTGATTTGTTCGCTGACCGCACTTCTGAGCGTATTGATCAACAGGGTAGTATCCGACATCGGTTTGGTCTGCAAATAATCCGTATTCTGGTAAAGGCGTATTCCGTTGGTCAGACATACTTCTACCGCTTTTTTACAGGCTTCGACGGCTTTTGTCCAGCGCGCCGGGTCTTTGGTCTGGTTGAAAAAAGGTTCTCCTTCATGGTTTTTAAACGAACTGTAATCCGTATTCCCGTTGAACAGGTCGCTTGCCCAGTATACCAAAACTCTTGCCTTCAGCGCATACGGCACCGCTTCGGTAAACCGCCCCAGTTCCGTCGTACGGTTGGTGATTCGATCAGGCAAGGCGCGACTGTCAATGATTTCGTCAAGCAATCCGATCACATATTCGAAGCAATCGTCGATTTTATCGCGATAGACGCGGATCCCCTGCGTGGATTCATTGACCGGCGCACTCTCCCGCACGATGCAGACAGGGCCGTAATAAGTAATCAGATAGAAGTGCATCCATGCTTTGAGCAGTTTCACTTCTGCAATCATTCGGTTCTTTTCATTGGTTTTCAAATCCTGCACTTTTCCGATATTGTCCAGAAAAATATTACATTCGCGGATGCCGGCATAGAGCGACCGGATGGCCTCTGCCGTACCTCCCCAGTAATTGATCACGGGCGATGTGGGATTGTCTTCTCCCAGCGCAAAACGCATTCCTCCGGAAGTACGAAATTCCGGATTCTGCGTCATTTCCATACTGCCGAGAAAAGCAGGGTTCTGGTCCCATCCTGCCGCTTTGGGCATCCCCCAGTAGCAGGTGGCCAAATATTGCTCTGCGGTATAACGGTCGGCAAAAGCGTCGTCAAGCGTTGGTATCTGGTCGGGCACTACGTCCAAATAATTGCACGACAACATGGTTATTCCGGTAAACAGACTTATCAGATATTTCATCATCGTATCTTTTTGATATTTACTATTCGAGATTTGATTTATTTTCATTTTTATTTTCATTTTCTTCAATTTTAAATTGTTAAAATCCGACATTTAACCCTATATTGATTACCCTCTGCAAGGGGTAGCCCAATCCGTTGCCGGCCATTTCGGGATCCCACAGTTTGAAAGCGCTCCAGCAGAGCAGATTCGTACCGCTGACATATACGCGGAGGTTACTCATGAACAGTTTTTGAATTAACCTCGGCGGAATCGAATAGCCTATTTCGGCGGATTTCAGGCGCAGAAAAGTAGCATCCTGCATGAACCATGTACTTCGCTGGTTGTTGTTGGTAATTTCGTAGGTGGCTAATCGCGGCCAAAAGGCGTAGGAGTTGCGGTTGCTTTCCGTCCAGTAGTCGTCGGCAATGGCTTGAAGCACCGCATTTTGCCCGACCAATCCGTCGTCGCCGGAACCGCTGTAGGAGCCGTCGAGAAAGGGTTGTATCCTTCCGTTGCCGCTGGTGGTCAGCCAAAACGACTGTCGGGCAGACCCCTGAAAGAAGAAGGAAAGGTCAATTCCCTTGTAACCGACCGTCAAGCCGAAACCATAGTTGATTTCCGGCACGGTGGGAAAGCCGACAGGCACTTGATCCAGAGCGGATATAGCGCCATCGTCATTGATGTCGCGGTATTTGATGTCGCCGCCCATTACCCGCCCGAACTGTGTCGGCGAATGGGCGACTTCAAATTCATCCACAAACAGTCGTTCGGCAATATATCCCTTTTGCTGGTTGATGTTGTATCCTACCTTCGACATCCACGGCGTTCCGGCGTAATCAGGCTCTTCCCATTCGATGACCTCGCTGGTGGCATAGGTGAAAGTCCCCCGTCCGGTCATGAAAAAGTCGGTGCTGAAGTTTTTTTCGTAATTCAACTCCATATCCACCCCCTTGCCGCTGCCGATACCCAGGTTGGCCTTGATTTCGGGAATGATACCCATCGTTTGTGGGATGATTCGAGTCAACAGGATATTTTCCCTCCGTTCGCGAAAAACGTCAATGTTCGCGGAAAATCCTCCTGTCACCGATATTTCCACGCCGATATTGGTCTTGTAGGCGGTTTCCCATCCGATCCTGTCATTGGCATAGCGCGATACCGCTATACCGGAAGGATTGTAATTCAGCAGCGGCCCCCATCCCGCATTTCTGCTGGCTTTCATGTCGATCTGCGAAAGATAGTAAAACCGGTCGTTGTTGCTGCCGATGGCGTCGTTGCCCACCATGCCGTAGGTGGCCTTCAACTTGAACACCGGCACAATTTCCTTTAGCGGTTCGAAAAACGATTCGCCGGAGAGCATCCACGCGCCGCCCACCGAGGGAAAGAAGCCCCAGCGATGTTTCTTGGCAAAGCGTTCCGACCCGTTGTATCCGAAATTAAACTCGGCAAAATAGCGGCTGTCGTAGTTATAGGCCAGACGTCCCGAAAGACCGAGATTGCGGTTGGGAAGCGACAGTTGCAGGTTGTCTGCAACGCCTGTTTTCTCCTGCCGCATGATATAGACCAGCAAACCGTTCAGATGATGCTTCTCTTTGAATTCCGTATTGTATTCCAGGGTAGACTCCATATAAAACACGGTATTGATATTCCTCTGTCCGGGATTGTAATCCAGGAAGATATTTCCGGATTCCGGATTCAGGCATCTCAAGGTGTAGGTATTTTGATTCAGGTCATAACTGTCTATATTGTAATAAAAAGGAGAATATTGCCGGTTAACGGTAAATTCCGAGAAGCGGTTCATGTTGAACATCGCACGGAAAGACAGACCTTTGGCAAGCATGTCAAGATTTTGCTTTAATTCAAACTGTGTCAGCGTCATATTTTTGCTGTAATCACGGTAGCCCCTCAACGCCTGCGCATACGGGTTGATATAAGCGGCTCCACTATAATTTCCGAAAAGTACGTGGCTAACATAGTCATACTGTTCGTCCGGCTCGTAGGACGGTTTGAAATACACAGGATTGGCCTGCATTACCTTACGGTACATATCCGATCCTCCGTCAATCGGACCGCGATATTCGTCAAAAGTCGAACTCAACCGGATAATCAGTTCCGTTGTAGAGGTTACGTTCACATTGACGTTCGACCTCACTGCATATTTGGTCAAGTCGATGTTGGAATTGAAATCGTTTCGCTTGTCCACTATCAGGTTTCCGTTGTCCTGCGCGATATTGGCAGCCACATAATAGCGCGCTACTTTCCCTCCTCCGCTGACGCTCAGGTTAGCGCGCTGATTGATGGAGTATTTGTTGAACATGGATTGATACCAGTCCGTGGCCGGGAAAATATCCGGATACTCTCCCCGTTCGGTCATGTTGATTTTTTCTGTGGAGTACATTTTTACGCCGTTGGGATCGCGGGTAAGTATTGCTTCGTTGTGCATTTTCATATAGGTGACAGGATCGGCCAGTTGGACCATCTGCGTTGGAGACGAAAAAGAATTTTCGACACGGAGATTTACCTGCGCTTTCCCTTCGCGTCCTTCCTTGGTGGTCACCAGAATAACGCCATTAGCGCCGCGCGCGCCGTACAGGGCGGTCGCCGTAGCATCCTTCATGATGGAGAAACTGGCGATGTCGTCGGTGTTTAACCGTGCAAGATCATCCGTGGTCAGTTCCACTCCGTCAATCAGTATGAGAGGATCTTTTTTGGCGTCCGCGCCGAAGGTCGTGATACCGCGGATAAAGAACTGTGCATTGTCCTGTCCGGGTTCTCCACTGGTCTGGTAGGAGATCAAGCCCGCTACACGCCCTGCAAAAGCAGTGGTCAGGTTGCTCGACGGCACTTTCAAGTCTTTGGAGGCAACCGTGGTGATGGAAGAAATCACGCTTTCCTTTTTTTGCTTACCGAAGGCGACAATAGTGACCTCCTCCAATTCATCGGTTTTGGATTTGAGCTGTACCGCCAGCACTTTCCGCTCGCCTACCATCACCGTCTGTGTTTCGTATCCCACAAAGGAGATCTCCAGCACATCGTCAGGCTTTACATTGATGGTAAAACTACCGTCTATGTCAGTTATTACGGCGATACGCAGTGTTTTGAAGTATGAAAAAAAAAACATATTTTTGTAGAATTAAATAATTTAAAAAAAGACGTATGAAAAGAGCGATTTTATTGGTAAGAGTATCTACAGAGG
>JAIRLS010000057.1 GCA_031259205.1 Bacteroidales bacterium
TTTCATGTAAGGCAAGAATTTTGAGCTCAAAGAACTTTTGGTCTCTGTATCCATAAGCTTGTCTTTTCATTGTTTTGATTTTGTTGTTAATACCTTCTAGTTTGGCCGTGGAGATATGATAATCATACCAAGCAAGTATTCCCCATTTATGTGATTTTAATGTATTGGCAAAGGTCGTTAGTTTGGGTATTTTGGCCTGATATGCTTGTTCGATTCAGTTATCAAGCACTTTTGCCGCCTGATCCTTGTCCATTTGCATCCAGATTTCCTTCAAGCTTTCTTTTAAATAATACGCTTTCATTAAAGGCTCATTGAGTTTTAGGGCATTGTCTAACCTGGACTTGAACTTGTCGTCAAATATATCTTTCCCGTTACAGAGTAACAACCACCTGGTTCCTTTGAGCACTTTCCTCTTATTCAAGTCCTTCTCCTCTCTATAGATACTTCTACGGATGTCATCCAAAGCATCATTCATCAGTTTTACTACATGGAAATGATCAAAAACCAAAGTCGCCTCAGGAGCATTAGTCATGACAGAGGAAACAAATGCGGGAGACAAATCAGTGGCTATGCCTTTAATGAGAGCATTCGTTCTTTTTAATTTCTTCCAGAAACCATCTAACGCATCAGAACCTTTGCCATCACCCATATATACTACCTGTCCGGTAAGAAGGTCGACTACTCTTGTTTTATAAATATGTCCTTTAGCTACAGCAAATTCATCTATGCCAATATATTCAAGCTTACTCAAATCGGGGTTGCCATAATGGCGCTGTAGATAACGCTTTTGAATATCCTTAACCGTATCCCATGATAAATGAAGAAAATGAGCGACATCCTTTATCGTCCCTATGCGGGAGAGTTCAACGACAAGACGAGCCAAACGATTTGTGTAAGAACGTTTACCGGTAACAAAATGGACATGCTCCTGACGGATACAATAACAATCTTTACACTCTATACGTTGTACTTTCATTTCCAACAGCAGAGGTTTGCTGCCTATGGGAACTCCACGAAAACGACGAAGTTGACTTCCCGAGCGAATAATGTGTTTACTTCCGCAGCAAGGACAGCAGAGTTTGTCTTTACGGGTTTGGATTTCAATGATTATACTCTTATCTTCGTAACGCACACGAGAACACTCTTGTTCTCTGACGCCAAAAGCGTGGTGTAGAAAGCTGGTATTCATATTATATTCTGTTAGGGGTAACACAATATAATGATTTACCAGCTTTTTTATGGATTAACTACGCATTTGTCGGATGAACCAAAAATAAATCCTTCTTTGATATCAGTAGAATAACCAACTTCGTTGATGAGATTTCTTATATCAAACAAATCACGGGGATGTTGCCTGTCTAATGCTGCATTTATCTTTCCTCCCCATAATTGCTTTCGGGAAACCATTCTAACTTCACAAAATTTATCAAAGGTCTCCTGCACGTTATCACATAGCACCATTAATTCTGGCTCAGCAATAAGACCTCGATTGATTTGGTTCACTTCTATCTTAACCATTGCATCTGGCATAGTGCAGATAAGTTTTAGTTCTTCTTCTGCCCTCATAAAGTCTGAGAACTTGATCGTTGGCATTTGTTTTTTCAATCGTTCCTTAATCTTGTCAAGCGCAGAACGAATATTCTGCAAATCCACATCTCTATTGCTGCTGGCTGGTATATAGGTTAAGTCTATATCAACTGATAAGCGTGGCATATTCAGGCAGAACAGATTGATTGCAGTTCCTCCATGAAGAGCAAACACATATTCTTTAGTTATCTCAGGTAATATATCCAGTAGAAGAGCAACTTGTTTTTTATATATGTCTTTCATTCTACTAAATCTTTTGGTAATACTAAACTATATTTCGGCACTAATACTCCGTTGGGAGTAATACTTCTATTGCCTGAACCAAGATCTATTCTAGTTTGATCTATATATTTGAACCAGCTATGTCCTGCACGTTCTGCAAAATAGAAGAAAAGCCTTTTAACTTTTATAGATTTACAATTTTCTAATAACTCTTGAACCTGTTTTGGACGCAGGGTGGTAAGTCCTTCCATTAGCTCAAATACCTCATTAAGCGAGAACTCTGTAGGTGCTAATGCTATACATTCCAACATGGCACGAACTGGATTTGATATGTTCATCTCTATCTCACCATCCCGATAGATTGTCAAGCCAAGCATATCATCATTCAATATACTTATTTTGAATACCTTATAATCTGAATCCCATTTATTGTTGATAAACCACGGTGGCAATTCTGTTCTTCCTGGAACAAACAACGTTGTTTCTGGAAAACTTAACTGTAAATAATTTGTGCTACCTTGTAGCTCTAATGCCGAACGTCCTCCCATGTGGATATTTACATTTACTTGAGATTGCAATGCAGAAAGAGCACCGTATAGCATAAACGAATCTCTTGATTTAAGCATCGCTCCTTTGCCTATAGATTTGAGCCAACCACCTTTTCTATATCTTTGTTGTAATTCGTATGAATATCCTTTAGAAACAAGCCAAGACGATAGTAATACAAGTCCTTTAGGAGAGTCTTGCATCAATTTACTTATTTTTGTCTGGTTTATCTCTGTCGAATTAGTCATACTAATTTGTATACATTTTCCTGCAAATATAAATAATCTTATTCAGCCAAGCAAATATTGTTGTTTAATATTGTTGCTATAACAATACTTTAAGTATAAATATGCTAATAATTTTAAATTATCGTAATAGATTTGGCATATTTATTAAAGAATTTGTACCTTCGCTTCTATAAATTTTGTCGAACATTTTATGCGTTTGTGTGTAATCTGAAAAATTTAATGCTAATTTTGCTTCTATCTGAAACGCGGTGAAAATTGAGGCAATTCGTTCCTGTCAAATTTAGGGACAGTCCAAATTTTATAGATTGATAAAGCTTAAATATAAGACGGTTAAAAAGGAATAAAGAGATCCTCTCTTGTCACTATGGATTAGCAATGGATTCATAATAGGCTCGATGGGCTCTGGAATGGCTCATAATTGGCTTGATAAAAATCATTATATTGATTTTCAGTAAATTAAAAATGCCTTCTCCGATGCGCAAAGCTAAGAGTGTCAAGAAAATTAGAAGTGGATATTTCCATATAATAAAATCTTTCACCACTTCTGTGTAGAGTTATTCGGCACTGTGTGAAAAGAGTGCAAGCTAAAGCTAAAAGAACCATTACAAACTCATTATCTCCCCAAAATTGATTCTTTATAACTAATTGATAAAGAGATAAAAAATCCAATTTAACTGCTATTTGAAGGAAATATCATGACGCATCCAGGAATTTTTCGCGCCACTTGCGGCTATCTCCGAAAAAAGCATTACATTTGCAGGAATAATAACTAATAAAAATACCGTAATATGTCGTTTATCAATGAAAAAATCGTGACCGACGGACTGACATTCGATGACGTACTGTTAGTCCCAAACTACTCCGACGTCCTCCCACGTAACGTCAGGCTGGAAACAAAATTCTCCCGAAATATCGCCCTCAATATCCCCATCGTCTCGGCCGCAATGGATACCGTCACCGAAACAAACCTCGCAATCGCAATCGCCAGAGAAGGCGGAATCGGAGTCATACACAAAAATATGACCATCGACGAACAGGCCAAACAGGTGCGCTCCGTCAAAAGAGCCGAAAACGGAATGATATACAACCCACTCTGCATCAGAAAAGGTAAAACGGTGGGAGAAGCCCTCAACATGATGGCAGAATACAAAATAGGCGGAATACCCGTCGTCGACCACGAGAACCGGCTGGTCGGAATCGTAACCAACCGCGACCTCAGATTCCAACGCGACATGAATGCATTAGTAGACAACGTGATGACCGGCAAAAACCTGATCACCACAAATCAGTCCGCAAACCTCGAAACCGCCGCCGAAATACTGCAACAATACAAAATAGAAAAACTCCCCGTAGTCGATAACAACGGTAAACTTATCGGCCTGATAACCTACAAAGACATCACAAAAGCAAAAGATAAACCCTCCGCCTGCAAGGACGAAAAAGGCAGGCTCAGAGTCGCCGCCGGAGTCGGCGTAACACCCGACGTATACGACAGAATAGAAGCCCTCGTAGACAGCGACGTCGATGCGATAGTCATAGACACCGCACACGGACACTCGCGAAGCGTGATAGAAACATTGAAAGAGGCCAAAAAACGCTTCTCAAAAGTCGATATGGTCGTCGGAAACATCGCAACGGCTGAGGCCGCAAGAATGCTCGTCGACGCCGGCGCAGACGCGGTAAAGGTAGGCATAGGACCGGGCTCGATATGCACAACACGTATCATCGCCGGAGTCGGCGTGCCACAACTGTCCGCAATATACGAAGTCGCAAAAGAACTCAAAGGCTCGGACATACCCGTCATCGCTGACGGCGGATTGAGATACTCAGGAGACGTCGTAAAAGCGCTCGCGGCGGGAGGATGGTCGGTCATGATGGGCTCAATGCTCGCAGGGGTCGAAGAGTCGCCCGGCGAAACCATTATATACAATGGTCGTAAGTTTAAATCGTATCGCGGGATGGGCTCGATAGAGGCAATGCAGAAAGGTTCGAAAGACCGCTATTTCCAGGACGATGAAGAAATCGGTAAACTCGTGCCGGAAGGTATCGTCGCGAGAGTGCCGTACAAAGGCTCGCTGTACGAAGTCATCTTTCAGATGGTCGGCGGACTCCGGTCAGGTATGGGATACTGCGGCGCACACAACATCAACGAACTGCACAACGCCAAATTTACCCGCATAACAAACGCGGGCGTCGAAGAAAGCCACCCGCACGACGTCACAATAACGCAGGAATCCCCCAACTACAGCTACAACAGAGGCTAAAACCGCGAAACGTTTACATGCGAAAAGCCGAAGCAGGAAAATTCCCGCTCCGGCTTTCTGTTTTATTGACGACATCCATTCGATATGAGCCACCGACGAGACTCGAACTCGTGACCTGCGCGTTACGAATGCGCTGCTCTACCAACTGAGCTACGGTGGCCTCTCAGGGCGCAAAGGTAATGAAATTTTTCAACATGAAACTTATTCGATGCAATCAGGATGCTAAATATATGCCGCCAGTAACGTCTCCTGCAAAATATATACCCCGCAACCGGCCAAATATCCCGCCAAAGCAAGCAACGAGATTTTTTTCAAATACCATACAAAATCAATCTTCTCCATCCCCATAACCGCAACGCCCGCCGCAGACCCAATAATAAGTATGCTGCCGCCGGTGCCGGCCGTATAAGCAAGAAAAGTCCAAAAATAATGGTCCACCGGAAACTCCGAATACATCTTCAATGCGCCCGCCACAAGCGGTACGTTGTCTACAATCGAGGACAACAGCCCAATGACCGACGTGATAAAGTAATATTTCGCCGGCTCAACAAAAGGAATCCCGTCAAGCAAAGAAGAAAGCGCAGAGAGCTGACCGCATGAAGACAAAGCATTAACCGCCATCAAAATCCCAAGAAAAAACAGTATGCTCGACAAATCTATCCGTCCTAAAACATCGCCGATGCGCAAAAAACTACCCTCACGACCAACATAACGCCCCGTCAGAAACTCGGTCACAACCCACAAAACGCCCAGACCGCCCAACATCCCCAAATAAGGCGGCAAATGCGTCACCGTCTTGAATATCGGCACAAACAACAACGCCCCTATCCCAACACAAAAAACCAACGACCGCTCCCAAGGACGCACAACAACATGACCCCCAACCTCCGAAACCGTAACAGGACGCGACACCTCGCCACGCATCCAAAACGACAGTATCAACAACGGCACAACAAGAGAAACCAAACTCGCAAGAAACGTCGACCCGATAATGTGACCGGCCGAAACCTTCCCCGAAATCCAAAGCATTATCGTCGTAACATCCCCTATCGGTGACCACGCCCCTCCGGAATTGGCCGCCAAAATAATAACGCCGGCAAAAAACCACCGCTCCTCACGATTCGACGCCAACTTCCGTAACAAAGCAACCATCAATATAGAAGTGGTAAGATTGTCCAAAACAGCAGACATGAAAAAAGTGAGCAACGACACAATCCACAACAAAAAAGTCTTGTTCGTAGTGCCGATCCTGTCGGTAATGATGCGAAAACCACCGTAAAGATCCACCGTCTCCACAATCGTCATCGCACCAAGAAGAAAAAACAATATCTCCGAAACCTCGCCGAGATGATGTACCAAATCACCCCGAACCTCCGGCATATAACCAACGCCCAGAGTCCACACAATAACGCCAAGCAATAACGCCGTCGCCGACTTGTTGACGTCAATAACATGCTCCATCGCTATGAAAATATAGCCGGCTACAAAAATAACAATCATCAAGGTAAACATAAATCAAATCCTTTTTAGTGAAAATACCCCGGAAAAACCGTGCAAAAATATAAAAAAAATCCCTGCCGCAACCAATATACATGCACAATACAAAAAACCAACCGAAAACCCCCACCACAAACCCGCCGTTTTATTAATAGTGAATTTTTAACTACCTTTGCACTCCTCACTTTCCTTCAAAACAAAACAAAATCCGATAATATGAAACCGGCAGGGATAAATCCCCATCAACACGAAGAAGAAATAGCGCAACAAGCGTACAATAACCTCGTGAAAACATACGGACAGTCAAACCACAGAGGAAAATTCGACATCATCGACAACGCATACAAACTCGCCTGTCAAGCCCATAAAGGCGTCAAACGGGAAGACGGACAACCCTACATCACACACCCACTCGCCGTCGCACAAATCGTATGCGAAGAAATAGGACTCGGATCAACCTCCATCTGCGCCGCACTCCTGCACGACGTCGTAGAAGACGCAGGATACAAAATAGAACACATAGAGAAAACCTTCGGCCCAAAAATAGCCTCCATAGTAGAGGGACTGACAAAAATCCCCGATGAATTTTCCACCGGCTCGGTACAGGCCGATACAATGCGTAAACTGCTGCTGACTATGGCAAGCGACATCCGTGTAATCCTCGTTAAACTCGCCGATAGATTGCACAACATGAGAACTCTCGGAATATGCAGCCCCGCAAAAAAATACAAAATATCCGGCGAAACAATGTTCCTGTACGCCCCGCTCGCTCACAGACTCGGACTAAATACCATCAAATCGGAACTCGAAGACCTCGCCCTCAAATATGAACACCCTAACGACTACGAACACATAGAACAAAAACTCGAAGCAACTGCCAAAAACCGTGAAGAGATCTATGAGAAATTCGTAGAACCGCTATACCCCAAACTTAACCGAATGGGAATCGAATACAAAATACAGGAAAGAGTAAAATCAATCCGCTCCATCTGGGACAAAATGCAAGCCAAAAAAGTTGGCTTCGAGGATATCTACGACATATTCGCCGTCAGAATAATATTCAAACCACGCCCCGATACGGAAGTGAAAAAACAGTGCTGGGACATATATTCCATCATCACCGACCTCTACAAATTCAAACCCGACCGTATACGCGACTTCGTCAGCCAACCCAAAGCAAACGGCTACCAAGCACTACATATCACCGTAATGGGACCCGACGGACAGTGGATCGAAGTGCAAATCAGAAGTGAACAAATGGACGATATAGCAGAAAAAGGACTCGCCGCACACTGGAAATACAAACAACACAAAGAACCGGAAAATACACAAGACGAACCCGCTGAACTCGATAGATGGCTCGCAACAATCCAGGACATCCTTGAAAACCCAAATCCAAACTCGCTCGACTTCCTCGACACCATCAAACTCAATCTCTACGCATCCGAAATATTCGCCTTCACACCGAAAGGCGAAATCCGAACGCTACCGCAGGGAGCCTCCGCCCTCGACTTCGCTTACGAAATACACTCCAACCTGGGCAACAAATGCATCGGAGCAAAAGTAAACCACCAACTTGTACCGCTAAGCCACAAACTAAACTCCGGCGACCAAGTCGAAATCCTGACGTCCAGATCACAAACACCACAACCCGAATGGATCGGATTTGTCGTCTCCGCAAAGGCAAAAACAAAAATCGAACTCTCACTCCGAAAACTCAAAAAAAAGAAAATAACAGAAGGAGAACACACCGTAGACAAATTTATTCGTGACGGCGGAATGGAACCGACACAGCAAATACTGGACAAAATAACATTCATGTTCGACTTCCGTCGGAAAGAAGACTTTTATTACGCCGTTGCCGCCAAACAAATCAATTTGCCGCTGAACCCGCAAAAAATACTGAAAGAAAAACAAGGCTATTCATTCTTCCGGTACGTAAAAAAGTTTATAGGAATGAACGCAAAACCCGAAAACAAATCCACAGTCGCTACCACCGAAGAAACAAAATACGACCGAAAAAAACCCTGCATACTGGAGGAAGAAAACATAATGAAAAAATATATCCTTGCGGAATGTTGCAAACCAATCCCCGGCGACGAAGTATTCGGATACGCCCCCAAAGAGGGTAAACTCGAAATACATAAAATATCCTGCGAAAAAGCCCTCAAACTCAAAAGCCACGACGGACGGAACATCATCTCATGTCGATGGGCCGGACACCGATCGCTATCACTTCCCTGCAAAATAGAAATAAAAGGCATCGACCGTACGGGCGTACTTACCGACATTTCCAAAATCATCAATTACGACCTCTCGGTCAACGTCCGTCGCCTGGTAATCGACACCAACGACGGAATGTTTTCCGGAACCGTAGAAGTGTCAATCCATGACGTGGACGACATAAACAACGTAATCACACGTCTGGAAAAAGTCAAAGGTGTAAACAGCGTAAAACGGGCAGAATAGCAATTGATAATTATCATTTTTAATTCCATTCCGATAAAATCCGTTTTTATTTCTACACTATTGACGGTTACAATTCAAAAAATGCTCCCTTTGAATTTGACTCCCCATAGCAATTTTTGTATTTCGTAAGGTATTGCTTACTTTTTGTAGAACCGGAAAATTTTACAATCCTTAAAAACATTTTATTTTGATGTTTCTCTGAATTTTTCTTACCTTTGTGCTGATTTTCTGAAAAATATGACCGACGAACAGGAAAAAATTCTTTGTGACTTCGAAACCAGAGTTCGTCAATTAATAAATGTATGCGACAAACTTCGGCATGAAAATCGTGAGTTGAAAGCGTCTATCGCCGGGAAAGATTCGGAAATAAAATCTATGATCGAGAAAAATGATCAGTTGCAGAGAAGGTATGAAAATCTGAAGACCGCCCGTATTATTGAGGTCGAACAGGGAGATTTCACGAGAGCGAGGGCGATGATAGATGATTTAATAAATGAAATAGATAACTGTATCCGTTTACTGAATGAATAATACACCGAACGAAAAATTCAAAATCCATCTGAAAATTTCCGAGAAGCGTTATCCTATATGGTGTTTGCGATCGGAAAAAGAAGAGGAAATTTACCGCAACGCCGCTGCGAACATTAATGGTAAACTTTTGATGTATAGCTCAAAATACCCTCGTAAGGATTTGTACGATTATCTGGCGATGTCGGCTATTCATATATCTGCCCAACATGAGCGAATTAAGAAGATTCACGACAAGTCGGGTGTTTTTAAAAAATTAGAAGAACTGACAAGCAAGATTGACGGTTTTTTAAAAGAAAATGATTAATTAACGATCTCTTACATAACAATAAAAATTTTATATGATATCAGTAATAATTATAGCTGTGATTATTGGTCTGGCACTCGGGGGGGTGATCGTATGGTTTGCCTCCGAAAAAATAGCTACCTCGAAACGAAACCAGATAATTGAGACCGCAAAAAAGGAGGCGGAAACTATTAAAAAGGACAAACTACTTGAGGCAAAAGAAAAATTATTTTCACTCAAAGCCGAATTTGATTCGCAGTGCAACTCTCGCAATCAGAAGATTCAACAGCAGGAATCGCGGCTTAAGCAGTTTGAAGTGTCGCTCAACCAGCAACAGGATGCGCTTAAAAAGAAGAATGCGGAAATCAGTGTAATGAAGGAGAACATACAGAACCAACTTGAGATCATTAGCCGGAAAAAGTTGGATCTGGAAAAGGCGCATAAGCAAGAGATCGAACGTCTTGAAGCAATATCGGGTTTGTCTGCGGATGAGGCGAAGGAGCGTCTTTCCCAGTCGCTCAAGGATGAGGCCAAGACAGCGGCTCAGGCTTATATCAACGAGATGATGGAGGAGGCAAAGATGACTGCGAACAAGGAGGCAAAACGCATCGTCATCAACTCAATACAACGCATTGCTACCGAGACTGCGATTGAGAATTCCGTCACAGTGTTTCATATCGACTCTGACGAAATAAAAGGTCGCGTTATAGGTCGCGAGGGTCGAAATATTCGGGCGCTTGAGGCTGCGACCGGCATTGAAATCATTGTTGACGACACACCGGAGGCGATCATACTTTCGGGGTTTGATCCCGTTCGCAGGGAGGTTGCTCGTCTCGCGTTGCATCATTTAATTCAGGACGGACGTATTCACCCTGCCCGGATAGAGGAGATAGTAATTAGGGTACGCAAGCAGGTTGAGGAAGAAATCATCGAGACCGGCAAACGTACTACGATTGATCTCGGCATTCACGGACTGCATCCAGAGCTTGTTCGGATGATAGGTCGCATGAAATACCGTTCATCTTACGGTCAGAACCTTCTTCAACATTCGCGCGAGACGGCAAATCTGTGTTCGATCATGGCTGCCGAGTTGGGATTGAATCCTAAGATGGCGAAACGTGCCGGCCTGCTGCATGACATAGGCAAAGTCCCCGACGACGAACCGGAACTTCCTCATGCACTTTTTGGCATGAAGATGGCGGAGGAATACAAGGAGAGGCCTGAAATTTGCAATGCTATCGGTGCACATCATGACGAAATAGAGATGACAAGTTTGCTGGCTCCCATAGTACAGGTTTGCGACGCTATTTCGGGCGCCCGTCCGGGTGCTCGCAGGGAGATAGTGGAGGCCTACATAAAGCGTTTGAACGATTTGGAGCAGTTAGCGCTTTCATATCCCGGCGTTGTAAAGACTTATGCTATACAGGCGGGTCGGGAGTTGCGTGTGATAGTTGGGGCCAATGAAATTACGGATGTTGAGGCCGAGGGCCTGTCGAATGAGATAGCAAAGAAGATACAGGATGAGATGACTTATCCCGGTCAGGTCAAGATAACTGTGATACGTGAAACGAGGGCGATTGCGTTTGCGAAATGATTTTGGCAACAAATGTGGGCAGTAATATTTGCTATTATAATCACAACTGTTATTCATAAATGTTTTTATTAACAAATTTATCATAGAGGGAATTGTTATGTCCAAACAAGAGAGGAAATCAGGTCTTATAACGCCAGGCTACACGTTGACGTTTATTTTGATAACCGCTTTATTTTTTCTGTGGGCGTTTCCGAACATTCTTAACGATGTTTTGCTCAAGCAGTTCACCAAATCGCTGGAACTGAACTTGTCTCAGGCCGGATTTTTGCCGGTAGCGTTGAAGACGGGTTATTTTGTGCTGGCTATTCCGGCGGGTCTTTTCATGCAGCGCTTTGGGTATAAGACGGGGATTTTGTTTGGTCTCGGTTTGTTTGCTGCGGGCTGTGTACTGTTTTATCCTGCGGCTTTATCGAGGACGTACGCGGTTTTTCTTGGGGGGATTTTCGTTATGGCCGGTGGTTGTGCTTTTCTTGAGATAGGGGCTAACAGTCTTACTGTGGCTTTAGGGGACAAGGAGACGTCAGAACGGAGACTTAACTTGGCTCAGTCGTTCAATCCGATAGGGGGTATATTTGCATCGTTATTGGGTGTTCGGTTTATTTTTTCGGGCAACGAGCCTTCTTTGTCGGAGATTGCCGAGTGGAAGCGGACGCCGGTTGAGGGTTTTTCGAACCGGTACGAATCTTTTTTACATGAGGAAAACATGAGGGTTTTTCCGACCTACCTGACTCTTGCAGTGATCATACTTGTTGTCGCCGTTTTCATTTGGCGTGCGAAGTTTCCCGTGATCGATATTTCCGAAAAATCGGACGGCAAGAAAGGCAGTATTCGGGAGTTATTGAAGTATCCTCATTGGCTGGGAGCTATTGTTTCGCAATTTTTTTATCTTGGGGCTCAGCTTGGCACGTGGAGTTTTTTGATCATCTACATTCAGAACAACAGTGATTTGGGGGAGAAGGAGGCGGGTACGTTTCTTGTTGCGAACATGGTAATTTTCATGGCGGGTCGTTTCATGAGTACGTGGTTGATGAAGTTTTTCAAGGCACAGAGACTGATGGGCATTTATGCGATAACCAACATATTGCTTGTTTTTGTTGCTATTTTGGGGTCACGATGGGCCTCTGAGCGGTTTGCCTGGAGTTTGTACGGTCTCACGTTTTCTTTACCGTTTAACATTTTCGGAGGAGTATCGTTATCTATCGGCATCTATGCGATAAGTGCGACGACTCTTTTCATGTCTTTGATGTATCCGACCAATTTTGCATCCGGGATGAAGGGACTTGGGCCTAATTCCAAGTTAGGGGCGTCGATACTTGTGATGAGTTTGATAGGCGGGGCGGTATTATCGAAGCTTATGGGTTTTATTGGGAACATGGATTTGGCGTCTACGCCGGTGACGGGTTTGGAGACGACTGTGAAGGCGATAGCTCCGGGTTTGATAGTTCCTGTTATTTCCTATTGTGTTGTAGCATGGTACGCTTTGTACGGTTCTCGTCCGCGCGGGCCGCTTTACGAATAATTCTATTTTGAATGTCACAATCTTATTCACTTACACACCATCCTGAAGCCGCGCGGGCCGTTGATTGCGAATTATTATTGTTATTGTATGTGAGCCATTGGCGACATGTAGTGAATCATGCACGACATGTGGTGAGTCATGCACGACATGTAGTGAGTCATGCACGACATGTAGTGAGTCATGCACGACATGTGGTGAGTCATGCACGACATGTGGTGAGTCATGCACGACATGTGGTGAGTCATGCACGACATGTGGTGAGTCATGCGCGACATGTAGTGAGTCTGTGAAATATTATTCATAACTTTGCATATTATTATTTATTAATACTGTTAAAAAAATTTATTATGGCTCGTAAAGTTGTATTATACTCCCTCCAATTCGGAGACCTGACGCTCGAAAATATCTGCCGGAAAGCAAAAGAATGGCAGTACGACGGACTCGAAATCGGTATCCCTAATCATCTTGATGTAAGACAGACGGATGAAAACTACTATCGTTCAATACTAAAACTGCTCGACAAATACGGCCTCGAGCTCCCTACAATATCAACGCATCTTATCGGACAGGCCGTATGCGATAACATAGATAGCCGGCACAAAAACATCCTCCCCGACTACATCTGGCAAAACGGAAACCCCGAAACCGTTAACCAACTCGCAGCCGAAAGCCTTATACAAACCGCACATGCAGCAAAAAAACTCGGAGTCGATACCGTCGTCGGATTCACCGGCAGCCCGATATGGCACATGATATATTCATTTCCACCGGTCTCACCGCAAATGATAGACGATGGATACAACAGGTTCGCCGGACAGTTCATTCCGATCCTCGACGAATATCAAAAACTCGGCGTTCGGTATGCTCTCGAAGTACACCCTACCGAAATAGCTTTCGATACCGTATCGGCTGAACGCGCTCTTCAGGCGATAGATTATCACCCCGCTTTCGGATTTAATTTCGACCCCAGTCACCTCGCTTATCAAGGCGTCGATTACATCGACTTCATATACCGTTTCCACGATAGAATTTTCCGAGTCCACATGAAAGACGTCCACTGGAGCGACTCCCCCAAACAATCCGGCGTCTTTGGTGGGCATCTGCCTTTCGGCGATCCGAAACGATACTGGAACTTCAGAAGCGTCGGGCGCGGCAAAATCAATTTCGAAGAAATAATACGGGCGCTGAACGACATAAATTATCGTGGTCCTCTCTCCGTAGAATGGGAAGACAGCGCAATGGACCGTGAACATGGGGCTAAAGAGTCCTGTGAATTCGTCAAACGTATTGACTTCAACGCCAATAAAACGGCTTTCGACGCTAACTTCGGCAAATAAAGGGGGCAAATAAACGGGGAGGAGAAAAGGTGCAAAACAAGGGAAGAATGGGTATGGATAAGGGGGGAACAAGCGAAAATCCTGTTAGCGCCGGCACAATATCGTACGAAAAATGAAGATAACGCTGCTCGCCGTCGGAAAAACATCTCAACAGTTTGTCAAGGACGGTACGGAAATCTATTGCGAACGACTGAAGCATTACCTGCCGTTTCAAATAAAAATCCTGCCGGAAAGCAAAATGACTAAAAACCTTCCGCTAAAACAGCTCAAGGAACAGCAGGACGAAATTATTCTTAAATCGCTCCAAGATGGCGACTGCACAGTACTGCTCGATGAGCGCGGCAAGAATATGGATTCACTGAACTTTGCGGCGTTCATTGAAAAGCGGCTGAGTACATGTGCAAAGCAGCTTGTCTTCGTATCGGGAGGGCCTTTCGGATGTTCACAAAAGATACACGACATAGCAACCGAAAAGATAGCCCTTTCACAAATGACTTTCTCTCATCAACTCGTCAGACTTATATTCGTCGAGCAGCTGTACAGAGCGATGACGATAATCAATCATGAGCCGTATCACCACGTATAAGACTGCAAAACAGTGTTCAATGCGTCCGTGAAAAAAGCCGTACTTTTGTCCGGACAATATTTATTTCTTAACTTTGCACCTCCAAAAATTAACGTAGAGGAAATCATCATATGGCAATGTTCGAAAACTTAAGCGATAAACTCGAAAGATCGTTCAAAATACTCAAGGGAGAAGGACGTATTACCGAAATAAACATCGCAGAAACACTTAAAGATATACGTAAGGCTCTGCTCGAGGCAGACGTAAACTACAAGGTAGCAAAAAACTTTACCGATACGGTAAAAGAGAAGGCGCTCGGCCTTAATGTGCTCACTGCCGTCAAACCGGGGCAACTGATGGTCAAGATAGTTCACGATGAGCTTACAGCTCTGATGGGTGGTAAGACCGCCGAGCTTGATCTGAAATCAAATCCTTCGATAATATTGATGGCGGGCTTGCAGGGTTCCGGCAAGACTACTTTTTCCGGCAAACTTGCTAAGATGCTGAAGGCAAAGAAAAGTAAATCTCCTTTATTGGTGGCTTGTGACGTTTACCGTCCGGCTGCCGTGGAGCAGCTTACGATTCTTGGGAACGAATCGGACGTTAAGGTGTATGCCGAGCCGGAGAGTAAGGACCCCGTACAGATAGCGTTGAACGCAATTAAACACGCCAAACAGTTCGGACATGACCTGGTGATCATAGATACTGCCGGTAGACTTGCAGTTGATGAGCAGATGATGAACGAAATCTCCGAAATCAAGAAAGCCGTTCAACCGGACGAGATACTTTTCGTTGTCGATGCGATGACGGGGCAGGATGCGGTTAATACGGCTAAGGAGTTTAATGACCGTCTGGATTTTCAGGGCATTATTCTTACCAAGTTGGACGGCGATACGCGTGGCGGCGCCGCTCTTTCCATCCGTACGGTTGTCAATAAGCCCGTCAAGTTTGTCGGGACGGGGGAAAAGCTTGAAGCTATCGAACTGTTCCACCCCGATAGGATGGCGGATCGCATACTTGGTATGGGCGATATTGTATCGTTTGTCGAGAAGGCGCAAGAGCAGTATGATGAGGAGGCAGCCAGGAAGCTGCAGAAGAAACTTATAAAAAACCAGTTTGACTTCAACGATTTCATGCAGCAAATGCAGCAGATAAAGAAGATGGGTAACATGAAGGATTTGATCTCGATGATTCCCGGGGCCGGCAAGATATTCAAGAATATTGACCCTGACGATAATGCTCTTAAACGGGTGGAGGCTATAATCAACTCGATGACTCCTTTGGAGCGCAGCAGTCCGGCTATCATTGACTCTCGGCGGCGTGCGAGGATAGCGCGTGGGAGCGGGACTTCAATTCAGCAGATAAACGGCTTTATGAAGAACTTTGAGGAGGCTCGGAAGATGATGAAGTCTGTCGCTGCCGGAGGGCAGGGCATAGGGAAAGGGTATAAGAAGAAACATAAATAATACCGATAAGCCTCCGGCGAAAACATTTGAGTAGCGAATGACCGGCGCGGCGCAGGCGGATAAAACATATTTAAACCTGATGAATTTTGTAGACAAGGCATACTCTGTATTTGAGCAATCGATCAAAGACTATCATGTTTTGGATTCGGTCGATGCGCAGTGCGACAACCCGTATCCTTCACAGTCGATAGAATCTCTGTTCTACCTGAAGAACCATATAGACTCCGTTCAGTGGCATTTGGAAGACATTATCAGGAGGCCGGACATTAAACCTGCCGAGGCGCTCTCCGTTAAACGAAGGATAGATCAACTCAATCAAAACAGGACGGATCTGGTCGAAACGATAGACGGCTATATAGTCGAGGCGTATAAGGACGTCGTACCGGCGAAGGACGCTACGATAAATACGGAGACTCCGGCCTGGGCTTTGGATCGGCTGTCGATACTTGCGCTCAAGATTTACCACTGGACGAAAGAGACCGAACGAACTGACTGCGCGACGGGGCACGTTTCGGAATGCAGGCTCAAACTTAATATCCTGATTGAGCAGCGTAAGGATCTGTCCGCTTCGATTTCGCAACTGCTGGACGATATTTCGTCGGGACGTAAAATCATGAAGACGTACCGGCAGATGAAGATGTACAACGACCCTAACCTTAACCCCGAACTGTACGGCAGACGCTAATGAAAATAACTGTTGTATTACGTTTTTCTTCTCTGGGCGACGTAGCGATGCTTATACCGGTAATTTATCCGATCGCGATTGAACATCCTGGCGACAGGTTTGTAGTTGTCACGAAGGGGGCTTTCGCGGACGTTTTTGTGAACAAACCTCAGAATATTTCCGTTGTACCGGCTGAGTTGGGGGGCAGACACAGGAAGTTTACGGGGCTGTTTCGCCTGGCGTTTGATATAGTCGGTCATTTGAAGGCTTTATCGCGGCAGGGCGGCTGTTCATTTCGCAAGACGCAGGTACAGATTGCGGACATGCATTGCCTTCTTCGTTCGCTTTCCGTTGAACTTGCCGTGAAGACGGTTTTGCTGGCGCATTTTAAGTCTACAAAGTCGAAGCCGATAGACAAAGGTTTTTTTGAGAAGCGTAAACTTTGCGCCGCTACGGACAAGGAATTGACGCAGCTGAAGACAACTCACCGGAGGTACGCCGACGTTTTCGCGGCCCTCGGCTACCCTGACTTAAAACCGTTCAAACCTCTTTTCCGTCGGGGTAAACATGGAAAGATTATTACTATCGGGATTGCGCCTCTGGCTTTCCATGTCGGCAAGATTTGGCCTTTGGAGCGGATGCAGTTGCTTATTGAGAAGCTTTTGCACAACCCTAACATCAGGATTATTATCTTTGGCGGGGGCAATGATTTCGAGATCGACCTTGCGAACTTATGGACCGGGAAGTATGAGAACGTTTCTTCGGCGATTGGGATAGGCGGTTTTGAGAAGGAGTTAGAGTTGATGAGCACGCTTCGAGTTATGGTCTCGATGGACTCCGCTAATATGCATTTGGCGTCGCTTGTCGGCGTACCGGTCGTATCGTTGTGGGGTCAGACCCACCCTTTTGCCGGTTTTTACGGATATGGTCAGAATCCGGCTTTGGCGGCGCAGGTAGATTTGGCATGCCGTCCGTGTTCTGTTTACGGTCAGTTGAGTTGTTGCACAGAGAAGGATTACGAGTGCATAAATACGATTCCCGTTTCCGACGTTTTGAGCAAGATACGCAAAGCGCTTTACCTGCCGTACACACCTTCTTCGAGTAATGACCTCCCGCAGTCATAACTTTTTTTAAATAAAAATCTTTTTTTTGCCTTATAAAACTTCCTTTTCGCCGCACAGGATTTGCGCTGCGTGTATCACTTTCATGCCGAGTCTCTGCCGTCGGATGATTCCTTCCATATGCATCAGACATGACATATCGCATGCGGTAATGAACTCCACGCCTTGACGCGCGTGGTCGGCGACGCGGTCGCAGCCCATCCTGACGGACACTTCGGGCTCAAAGATCGAGAATGTGCCGCCGAAGCCGCAACATTCGTCTTCCCTGTCGAGGTCGGCTATCTCTATGCCTTCGACTTTTTCCAACAGGCTGCGCAGATTTGAGTAGCGGGTTTCGACAAGTTCGGACGCGGAGCCGGAACGTAAACCCCTCAGGCCGTGACAGCTCTTGTGGACGCCGACGCGGTGGGGGAAGCTGGCGCCAGGTATGCAGTCTACCCGCAAAACGCCTTTAATAAAATCACAGAGTTCGTAGATGTTGTTTCTGATTTTGTCTGTGGTTTCTGTTTTTTCGAGCCTGTCGTAATTATGTTTGACGTGGTAGCAGCAGCTTCCGGACGGTGTGACGATGTAGTCGAATCCGGAGAAACATTTTACGAAATGTTTATGGCAGGCTTCGGCCTCTCGTTCTGCGCCGCCGTTTGCGAGCGGTTGTCCGCAGCAAGTCTGGCGTTGCGGGTAGGCCACGTTTTGTCCGAGTTTTTCCAGGATGCGCAAAGTTGCGACGCCTGCCTTCGGATAGAACAAATCAATGTAACAGGGGATAAACAGACCGATTCGATATTTTTCCATACTATATTTATTTTTTTAAAAGATTACATTGCATTTAAAACGACTGTCGTTTGGTTTTTAGAATAAAGCCTTGGGTTTAAAAAACCTGACAGCATGTTTAAAAATACTGACAGCATATTTAAAAAACCTGACAGCATGTTTGAAATCCTTACCGGCAGGGCGATACGCGAAGCCGATATGTTTAAACCAGGGGCCGATATGTTTAAAAATGTCAGGAATATCTGCCCCCTTGGCAGGCGCATTGGCGCAAATGGCAGGCGCATTGGCGCAAATGGCAGACGCATTGGCGCAAATGGCAGGCGCATTGGCGCAAATGGCAGACGCATTGGCGCAAATGGCAGACGCATTGGCGCAAATGGCAGGCACATTGGCGCAAATGGCAGGCACATTGGCGCAAATGGCGGGCACATTGGCGCAAATGGCGGGCACATTGGCGCACATGTGAAGCCCAAGTGCGCACATGTGGTGCTCAAGTGCGCACATGTGAAGCTCAAGTGCGCACATGTGAAGCTCAAGTGCGCACATGTGAAGCTCAAGTGCGCACATGTGAAGCTCAAGTGCGTAAATATTTTACTCAAGTGCGTAAATATTTTGTTTATGTGCGCACTTGAGCGGAGCATGTTTTTAAAAGATTTAATATTGTTTAAAACTTTAAGGTTTTTTTGCCACCTTGACGGGCGCAAATTTAAAAAATAAGGAGTAAGAGCCTCAA
>JAIRLS010000222.1 GCA_031259205.1 Bacteroidales bacterium
GTTTTCCAGTATGATTTTTTCTCCCGTTTGAATTTTTTTCAACGGGAAATCCTGTACGTGCGGTTCACTGTAAGTACCGTCGTGCATGACAATATGCGCCGAAAAGAACAGGTACCCCGTTTTTTCGATATTCAGTGCATAGTGTCCGCCTCTCGGAAGGCATATCATAAATTCTCCTTTCAAACTGTCGGATGAAGCTTCCACCGTCTTTTTACCTGTAATAAGGTCGGTCAGTTCAAATTTTGCCCTGAGCGGCGTAAAGTATTTGGAATCAAAGATTTTTCCTTTCATGTACGATACCGGTTGCGGTCTTGCTTCAGGGTACAACTCGAAAGTAAATATGTTGCGGATGTTTTTTTCGGTGCGGTCCGACGAGTAATAAGCCCTGTTTCCTTTGGCATTCACAATCAATCCTTCTTCGTTGTATTTGCTGTTGACGGGGTAGCCCAGGTTTGCCGGCGCTGCCCATTTACCGGTGGAATCTTTTCGCGACACAAACAGGTCAAATTGTCCCAATCCCGGCCATCCGTCCGAGGCAAAATAGAAGGTACGATTGTCGAAATGAATAAAAGGCGATGATTCATCGCCGGAAGTGTTCAGTTCTGCGAGGTTGACCGGCGGTTTCCATTCGTTTCGTTCGTTCAGTTCCGATTTCCAGATATCCTGTCCGCCTTTACCGCCGTTTCGTGTGCTGATGAAATAGAGCGTTTTTCCGTCGGGTGAAACGGAAGGTTGAGTTTCTTTGGCCGATGTGTTAACGGATGAGCCGAGGTTACGGGGGCGCATCCACAGTCCGTTCTGTTTTTCGCTATAGTAGATGTCGCAGCCGCCTTTACCGTCTTTGCGGTTACAAGCGGTGAAAAAGATTTTGCCGGCGTCTGCCGAAATGGTTTGGGCGCCTTCATTGTCGTCGGTATTGGGTGGCGAACCGAGGTTTTGCGGAGTTGTCCACTTGCCGTCTTTGAAATCGGACACGAAAAAGTCTTCTTGCCGGTTACCGGTCACTGCGGGGTTGTTGACGTCTTTGGGGATGAGCGCGGTGAAAATCAGTGTTTGTTCGTCCACCGAAAGGCTCGGCCAATACTGGTCGTAATCGAAATCCAACCCGATATTTTCCGGACGGAAAGCGACAGGATGTCGGATGGCATCGGCAGCAAAACGGCTACTTTTCAGCAAATGGTCGGCTTTTGCCCTCAATGCGGGTTTTTGTTTGTCGTAGGCCAGGTATTTTTCAAGCCACCGGCCGGCTTCTTCATATTCTTCCTGTTCAAAACAGATGTCGGCCAGTGAGTAATATATGGGCGGGAAAAAGTCGGGGTTGAGTTCCACGCAATGGAGAAACGCTTCTTTAGCTTTGGGCAGGTCGTCTGTTTCCAGATAACATTCTGCGGCAAGCATATATGCTTCATAGAATCGGTTGTCGGCTTTCAGGGCGTCGTTCAGGCTGGAAATAGCGGCGTCGTAGTTCTCGTGTTGAAACATTTCCAATGCTGTGTTATATGCCTTGACAGCTTTTTTAGAAGCAGAAGAAACGCCTTGCGCCGTTATTTGCGCCACAGCCGCTATCAACACCAGACAAAGCGCCGTTTTCAGCAGATACTGCCGACAATCTCCGATCAACATTTTTACGGCTCTCATCTTTTTTTCAGTCTGTCCAACTCACGTTTGGCATCTCTCTGTTTGATATTCTGACGTTTATCATACATTTTCTTACCCCTTGCCACTGCAATTTCCACTTTAGCATATCCTCTTTCGTTAAGAAACATCTGTATTGCAATAATGGTCAGGCCTTTGTCCTGCGATTTGCGTTCCAGTTTGTTGAGTTCCCTGCGGGTAAGCAATAATTTGCGTTCTCGCGCGGGATCGTGGTTATTGCAGGTGCCCAAGCAATATTCGGCAATGTGCATTCCCTGCATCCACAATTCGCGGTTGCGAAAAAAACAATAGGCGTCGACAAGATTGGCTTTGCCTTCGCGGATGGATTTGATTTCGGTGCCGGCCAATTGAATGCCGGCAACGTATTTTTCCAGAAATTCGTATTCGAACGACGCTTTCTTGTTCCTGATGTGAATTTTTTGCTGTTCAGGCATGATGTCCGTACAATTAGAGATTACTCGATTACCAGTTCCACCTGTTTGATTTTTTTCTTTAAGGCTTCCATCGCTTCGTCCTGCAACACTTTTTTGTATTCTATCGGCATTACTTTCAGGAAGTACCGGATATTATTTTCCCAACTTGCCAAAATACTCTGCGCCAACGGACTTTGGGTATAGGCGGCATGTGCGGATATTAGCCGGAATAATTCCTGAACGTCCGCTTTGTCTTCTACCAGCGTTAATTCGACCATTTCCATGTTGCAGAAATAGTCGAATGTGCTTTCCGGATCGAACACGTAAGCGATACCGCCACTCATGCCGGCGGCGAAGTTTTTGCCTGTACTGCCGAGTACTACCGTCCGTCCGCCTGTCATGTATTCGCAGCAGTGGTCGCCTGCGCCTTCTACTACGGCTATGGCGCCGCTGTTGCGTACGCAAAAACGCTCTCCCACACAGCCGTTAATATATACTTCTCCGCCGGTAGCGCCGTACAAAAGGGTGTTTCCTGCGATGATATTCTGTTCCGGCGCAAAGGTACTGCCGTGTGGAGGTATCACAATGATACGTCCTCCCGACAGTCCTTTGCCCAGATAGTCGTTGGCTTCACCTTCGAGGCGGAACGTGATACCCGACATGAGGAATGCGCCGAAGCTTTGTCCTGCCGATCCTTTAAAGAGGGCTGTAATTGTACCGTCGGGAAGTCCCGCACTGCCGTAACGTTTGGCTACTTCGCCCGAAAGCATTGCGCCGGTGGTACGGTCGGTATTGGCAATGAGCGTGCTGATTTCCACCGGCAGCGACTTGTTCAACGCCGGCTGTGCACGGCTGATCAGTTCATGATCGAGTACTTTGTCAATCTTGTGGTCTTGTAATTTGGTGTGATGCCGGCTGTTTTCCGTTTCCGGGAAGTAAAGCAACTTGCTGAAATCAAGTTTTTTTGTACGGGGGAAATGGTCAAACGAACGGATTTGGATCAGGTCTGTACGTCCGACAATTTCATCGATGCTCCGAAATCCCATTTCTGCAAGGTGTTCACGTACTTCCATAGCGAGGAAATTCATGAAATTAATGATATAATCCGGCTTGCCTTTGAACCGTTGGCGTAGCCGTTCGTCTTGCGTAGCTACTCCGACGGGACAGGTGTTCATGTGACATTTGCGCATCATCACGCATCCCAGCACAATGAGAGCGCTGGTAGCGAATCCGAATTCTTCGGCTCCCAGCAAAGCCGACAGGATAATGTCCTTTCCTGTTTTAAGTTGGCCGTCTGTTTGCAAACGAACGAGGCCTCGCAGGTTGTTCATCACTAATGTTTGCTGGGTTTCGGCAAGTCCTGTTTCCCCCGGCATTCCTGCGTGGCGGATGGAACTGATGGGGCTTGCGCCTGTTCCGCCCTCCGATCCGCTGATGACGATCAGGTCTGCTTTGGCTTTGGCTACACCTGCCGCGATAGTTCCTACGCCGCTTTCCGACACCAATTTGACGCTAATCTGTGCCTTCGGATTGATGTTTTTGAGGTCGAAGATCAATTGTGCGAGGTCTTCAATTGAATAAATATCGTGATGGGGTGGCGGAGAAATCAGTGTAATGCCGGGCAGCGAGTGGCGTGTAGCCCCCACGATTTTATCGACTTTGAAGCCGGGCAATTGTCCACCTTCTCCGGGTTTCGCTCCTTGCGCTATTTTAATTTGTATTTCGTCTGCATTGACCAGATATTCTGCGGTTACCCCGAAGCGTCCGGAAGCAATTTGCTTGATGGCGCTACGACGGTTGAGGCCATCTTCGCCTATCGTAAAACGTTTGGGATTTTCGCCTCCTTCGCCTGTATTGCTTCGTCCGTGAATGGCGTTCATGGCAACGGCCATTGCTTCGTGCGCCTCCTTGCTGATAGAGCCGAACGACATGGCGCCCGTGACAAACCTTTTAGTGATGGCTTCCACAGGTTCAACTTCATTGATGGAGATGGGATTGCGTTTGAATTCGAAAAAGTCGCGCAGGAAAACCGGCTGTGTCTTGCAGTCAACGATAGCGGAATATTCCTTGAATTTTTTGTAATCGCCCAAACGGGTGGCAATCTGCAACATAGAGATGGTAGAGGGATTCCATGCGTGGTATTCGCCGTCTTTGCGGTAGGCGTATATGCCTGCATTATTCAGCAGTTCCGGACGGTCGTTGTCCGAAAAGGCGTTGTGGTGGTGTATGATGGCATCGGTAGCAATGTCGTCGATATCAATGCCGCCAAAGCGGGATGACATGCCGCGGAAATAGCGGTCGAGCGTTTGCCGGCTGATGCCTGCCGTTTCGAAAATCTGTGCGCCGCGGTAACTGCGCAGGGTGGAGATACCCATTTTGGATATGACCTTGAAAAGCCCTTTACTGACCGCTTTTATGTAATTTTTTTCGGCGGTGGCGTAATCTAACTGTATTTCCCGGCGTTTTACCAAATCGTCCAGTATGGCAAAAGCCATATAGGGATTTACGCCACTTGCTCCGAAGCCGAAGAGAAGCGCGAAATGCATTACTTCGCGTGGTTCTGCGCTTTCTATGATGATGGCTATCTGCATCCGTTTCCGTTTCTCAATCAGGTGATGATGAACGGCTGAAATAGCCAGCAATGAAGGAATAGCCACCTGTTTGGCATTAACGCCCCTGTCGCTCAGGATGATATAATTAATTCCGTTATCTACTGCTTTTTCCGCTTTCCGGCAAAGTTCTTCCAGCGCTTGTTCCAAGCCTTTTTCCTGTTGGTCAATGTCGAAAAGCATGGGCAGTGTCAGGGTACGGAATCCCTTGTATCCGAGGTGTCGCAGGATGTCGATGTCGCGGTTGGTGATCACCGGACTGGGCAATTTCAACATTTTGCAAAGGTTGGGAGATGGTTCCAGTATATGATTGCCTTCCGTGCCGATATACAGCGAGAGCGACATTACCAGTTCTTCCCGAATAGGGTCAATGGGGGGGTTGGTTACCTGTGCGAATAATTGCCTGAAATAATTAAACAGCCGTTGCGGTTTGCCCGACATTGGCGGCAATGGCACATCGTTGCCCATTGAGCCGGTGGGTTCTTTCCCTTCGTTCGCCATCGGAACAATGATTTTTTCGATGTCTTCCAGCGAATATCCGAAAGCCCGCAATAGTTCGGGATACTGGTCTACATTGTTTTTCACGCTGCGTCCCGATGAGATTTCCGAAAGGATGATGCGGTTTTTCGACAGCCATTCCTTGTAAGGGTGTGCCTTTGCAAGTTTCTCTTTCAATTCGGGATCATACATGATTTTTCCTTCTTTGGTGTCGATCATAAGCATTTTTCCGGGTTGCAGTCTCCCGCGCTCTTTGATTTCGGCAGATTCAAAAGGCAGTACACCTGCTTCCGATGCGGCGACAATCATTCCGGTATGAGTGATCAGGTAACGCGCCGGTCGCAGCCCATTGCGGTCGAGCATGCCACCGGCATAGCGTCCGTCGGTGAAAAGCAGAGCGGCAGGGCCATCCCACGGTTCCATCAATATGCTGTGGTATTCGTAGAAGGCTTTTAAATCGTCGGGAATGGGATTTTTGTGATTCCAGCTTTCGGGAACAAGCATTGCCAGGGCATGTGGAAGGCTTTTACCCGACATTACCAGAAATTCCAATGCATTGTCGAAGGATGCACTGTCGCTCATTCCTTCCTGTATGACGGGAAAAATACTTTCGATGTCTCCAATTTTCTCCGATTTGAGAATACTTTCCCGGGCAATCATCCAATAACGATTGCCGCGGATGGTGTTAATTTCTCCGTTGTGTCCAAGGAAACGGAAAGGCTGCGCCAGATCCCACGACGGAAAGGTGTTGGTGCTGAACCGTGCGTGTACCAGCGCCAGTCCGCTGGTAAAGTACGGATTGATGAGGTCGGAATAGTAGTGACGCAATTGGGTAGAGGTAAGCATCCCTTTGTATAACAGTCGTTTAGTGGAAAGACTGGTAATATAAAAGCTTTTTTTAACTTTGACAGATAAGCGGAGTGCTTGCTTTTCCATTTTCCGGCGGGCAACGTAGAGTTTAACCTCCAACTCTTCCTGATGGTCGTGTCCTGTAACAAATATCTGCTTGATGGCAGGCTCGTTTTCGCGCGACATGTTTCCCAGTATATCGCTATTGACGGGAACATCGCGAACTGCTAACAGATTGAGGCCTTCTTTTTCAAGGGTTTCCCTGATGATGGAGAGGCACAATTCTTCTTCTTTCTTCTCTTTGGGAAGAAAGACCAGACCTGTTCCGTATTTACCGGTACCGGGTACAGGAATACCTTGCAGGAGAATAAACTCGTGCGGTATTTGGACCATAATGCCGGCGCCGTCGCCTGTTTCGTTGTCCGCGTTTTCAGCCCCCCGGTGAAGCATGTTTTCCAGCACTTGTAGCCCTTTTTCTACAATATCGTGCGATTTGTCGCCATTAATGTTTGCCAGCAGCCCAACGCCGCAAGCATCGTGTTCATAATCAGGATGATATAAACTATTCATGTATGATTGCTATTTCTACTTTGTTGATTCTAAAATCTTGCAAAATTAATGAAATTTAATAAAAAATAAGGAAAAAAACATACTAAAACGTGAGTTCGGGATAAGAAATAGCCGTTTACGGCTTGCATGTCAATAGAATACCATGAAAATGAACGATTTTGTCTGTTAGGACATATACCGTGAATGTCTTACAGACCATCTAAGGGGCGTGTATGATTCGTTTTCTATTGATATGTATCGCCTACGGCGAATTAATCCGTTGATTTTTAGAATGCCCCCCTTTTTCTTATCCCGAACCCAGGTTACTAAAGCGAAAAAGATTCGTTGTCCCAAAAGATTTTTAAAAAAATCTTGACAATAAATAAAATAATTACGATATTTGCGGCATATTTCGAGTCTTTTTAAAAGCAGACGAATAGTGTTTAATGGTCATAAAATCAAGTAGATAAAAGGTTAGTAACTGAATTTTTAGATGGCGTATCAACAACAACCACAAGCTAAACCACAAAGGGCTTCGCATTCCGAATTGCGTATCAATCGGGAGATACAGGCGAAAACGGTACGTTTGGTCGGAGATAATCTCGAACGCTCCAATCAGGTAGTAAATTTTTATGAAGCGTTGAGAATAGCGGAGGGGTTAGGGCTGGATCTGGTGGAAATTTCGCCTACAGCCGAACCTCCGGTGTGCAGGGTGGTAGATTATCAGAAATATCTTTACCAACAGAAAAAAAAGCAGAAAGAGATCAAAGCCAAAACGGTGAAAGTCGTAGTGAAGGAAATCCGTTTCGGGCCTCAGACGGATGACCATGATTATAATTTCAAGTTGAAACATGCCATCAATTTTCTTAACGAAGGAGCAAAAGTGAAGGCATTTGTATTTTTCAAAGGCCGTTCCATTTTGTATAAAGAACAGGGAGAAATCCTCTTGCTTCGTTTTGCTCAAGACTTGGAAAATTACGGTAAAGTGGATCAGATGCCCCGGTTAGAAGGAAAAAGAATGATCATGTTCCTTTCGGCAAAACCCAAAAAGAATTAAAGTCAATATATCAAAATTTAATAATAAAAATCGTAAATAAATGCCTAAACAGAAAACCAATTCCGGAGCGAAAAAAAGATTTCAGCTAACGGGAACAGGAAAAATCAAACGCAAACATGCGTTCAAAAGACATATCCTGACTAAAAAAACAACAAAGCAAAAACGAAATTTGACGCATGACGGTCTGGTATCACAGCCGGATTTGAATGGAGTTCGTTTGTTATTGAATATTAAATAGATTTTTAAGTAGTAATCACCAGAATGAATTAGCTGCTAAAGTGTCTTAAAAAGACCGCTAACCATTCGCAAATTTTTGAATTATGCCAAGATCAGTAAATTCAGTGGCGTCAAGAGCACGCCGTAAAAAATTGCTCAAACTCACGCGGGGTAATTTTCTTGCCCGTAAAAATGTGTGGACAGTTGCCAAAAATACATGGGAAAAAGGGCAACAATATGCTTATCGCGACCGCAGAAACAAGAAACGCACTTTCCGCAGTTTATGGATTCAGCGTATCAATGCGGCTGTCAGACCTTTTGACCTCTCTTATTCGGAGTTCATGGGCAAAATCCATCAAAAAGGGATAGCCCTCAACCGGAAAGCATTGGCCGATCTCGCCATGAACCATCCGGTAGCCTTCGAAGCCGTTGTAAAATCCGTAAAGTAATTATTAATCGTTATAGGTTTCTCCGTCTTCGGTTTCCATTTCGCAATCCATGTTCACGCCGAACCCTTCGGGACGTTCGAAAGGTTGCCGGGAAAGCCCTATCGTGTTGTCGGCATACACTTTTTGCATGAACAGCCCGAAAATGGGTAATGCCATAGCAGAACCCTGTCCCAGCCGCATATCGTCGAAATGGACGGAGCGGTCTTCTCCGCCTACCCATACGCCGGCTACCAGATCGGGGGTGATGCCGATGAACCAGCCATCGGAATGATTTTGCGTGGTGCCTGTTTTCCCGCCTATATCGTATTTCAGGTCATAGAGGTAGCGTAGCTTGGACGCCGTTCCTCCTTTTACTACAGCCTCCAGCATGTTTAGCATCAGGTAGGCGGTATGTGCGCTGATAGCCTCCTCCTTTTCGGAACGGAAACGTTGCAGGACATTTTTGTTTTTGTCCTCAATCCGGGTAACGAAAACAGGTGTGGAATAGACGCCTTTGTTGGGAAATACGGAAAAAGCGGCTACCATTTCGGACAAAGTGATTTCCGGCGTTCCCAGTACAATAGAGGGCACGGCGTCGATCCGGCTGGTGATGCCCATCTTATAGGCCATCTCTACGACTGCCGCCGCCGACACCTGTTTCAACAGCCATGCCGTGATGTTGTTTTCGGAAGTGGCTAAACCCCATTTCAGCGTTACCTGTTTATACAAATTGTCCTTTTTTCCTGAACTTCTCGGGTTCCATGTGGTATCTCCCACGATAAACGACTGTTCTACGTTGAGTACTTTATAACATGGCGTAAGGTTCAGCGATTTTTCCTCGAAAGCGGTGGTGTAGAGGAATGGCTTGAAGGTGGAACCTACTTGCCTTCGCTGCGCTTTCACGCCGTCCCATTTGAAATGCCGGTAATCGATGCCGCCCACATATACCTTTACCTCTCCGGTACGGGGATTCATGGCCATCATGCTTGAACGCAGGAAACTTTTGTGCCAACGGATGGAATCCCAAGGCGTCATGACGGTATCAATATCGCCTTTCCATGAGAATACGGTCATTTCGCAGGGGGTTTTGAAATTTTTCAGGATAGCGGTTGAAGATAATCCTCTTGCACGCAGTTTGCGATAGCGCTCGGTTCGCGCCATAGCGTTCCGCATGATCGTTTCGATGCTGGCGTCCGTTAATTCTTTGTCTTTGGCAAAAGGCGCACGCGGCTGTCCTTTCTTTTCCCTGAAAAAATCTTTCTGTACGGATTCTTTCATGTGCGTCCGGATGGCGTTTTCGGCATAGCGTTGCATGCGGGAATCAATGGTGGTGTATATTTTCAGGCCGTCCGTATAGATATTGTAGGGTGTTCCGTCCGGATGGAAGTTTTTGTTGCACCATCCGAACAGGGGATTTTGTACCCATTGGGCGGAATCGTCTGCGAAAGATTCGTAATTTTGGTAAAACGCTTTGTCGGGACGTTTTTTGTTCATGATGAGCCGCAGATATTCCCTGAAATAGAGAGCGCTTCCAGAATGATGATCCTGCCGCTCGAAATTCAGTTGCAATGGCAACTGTTTCAGCGAATCGGTCTCCTGTTTACTCAGGAAATGGTGTGCCTGCATCTTTGTCAATACACTGTTGCGGCGAATGGCAGCCCTTTCGGGATTTCTCACCGGATTATACGCGGAGGGCGCTTTCAACATTCCTACCAACAAAGCAGCTTCCTCAATTTTCAACGAATCGACATTTTTTTTGAAGTAGGTGCGTGCGGCGGACTTTATGCCGAAGGCGTTATAGTCGAAAGGAACTACATTCAGGTACATGGTGATGATCTCCTGCTTGGTATACTGTCTTTCCAGCCGCGCAGCAATCACCCATTCCCTGAATTTGATGGTTGCCATGTGAGCCTTTCTCACTACAGACCAGTTATAGCGCATTGTATCCCGCTTGAAAAGCTGTTTGGCCAATTGTTGGGTAATGGTGCTTCCGCCCCCTTCGCCGGTACGTCCCATCAGAAGCGTTTTCACGGCAACCCTTATCAGGCCTATTCCGTCGATGCCCGAATGGTTTTGGAACCGGTGGTCTTCACGGGCAATCAGCGCATTCACTAAATGAGGCGGTAAGTCATTGTAAGTAACCGGATTCCGGTTTTCTTCCAGATAAAAAGTCGTCAGCAGTTCGCCGTCGGAGGCGTAAACTTCGGTAGCGAGATTGGTCTGCGGATTTTCCAATATCTCGAAAGTAGGCATAAATCCGAATTTCCCGTTGGCAATCAAAACAAACAACAGCGTCAGAAGCAAAAATCCTCCCGCCGCAATACTCCAAAATACCGTAATTACTTTTTTCTTTCGCATATTTCCAACAACCGATTTTTTTGCAAAGATAACAGATATTTGTTGTATATACTGTCCTCAGTCATAAATTATGAGCATATCTCCCCATAATATTCTAATAATAAGGTAATTGGATTTGTTTTCAAGTGATAGCAGAGGGCGTTGTCAAGCCGTTTAAACGAATTTTACTTTTGAATAGGGCTTATATTCAACAATATAGATAAAATTTTTACATTGTATTTTCGTTTTTTACCTGTTTTATCTCGTTATGCACCTGTTTTCAGACAGATACATTCATAATTTATTAGTTGCTACAAAAATTGAATATAATATATTTATTTACAAAGTTTTATATGATATAAATTCAAATATTTAGTTGCTACAAAATAAGATTTTTGAGGCATTAAGTTACTTAATATTAATATTTTAATTTAGTAAAAATCGTTTAAAGCAGGGGGCATTATATCCTTTATTTTGCCTCCCTTAGAATACTTTCAAAAAATGAAAATTCATAAAAAATTATCTTATTTTTGTGAAAAAATAGAAAATGGGATGTAATCGGAAAAAAGAAAAAGTCGGTCATTCGTTTTCGCGATGGTTCAAATGGACATTCATCGCGCTATTGTTACTTGCCAAACAGTCTGTCATGACGGTGGTCGTTTACCGGTGGGTCAACCCGCCGTTTACGCTGCTGATGCTTAGCCGCAATATGGACGGAGTAAAGTCTGCGGACAGGAAATGGGTGCCGTTTGACCGTATTCCTCAAGGCATGATTGATGCTGTGGTAGCCAGCGAGGACAACAACTTTGCCACCCATTGCGGCTTTGAGTTCGGCCAGATGAAAGCAGCTTTCCTGCACAACAGGGAGGGGAAACGTATTCGCGGGGCCAGCACCATCACTCAACAAATGTGTAAAAACGTGTTTCTGTGGGAAAAACGCAGCTATACCCGCAAAGCGCTCGAAGCATGGTTTACGGTGTGGGTGGAACTCCTCTGGAGTAAGGAGCGGATCATGGAAGTGTACCTTAACGTGATTGAGATGGGGAACGGTATCTACGGGATTGAAGCGGCTTCGCAAAGCTATTACCGGCATCCGGCAAGCAAACTGACACGCGAAGAAGCCGCTATGATTGCCGCGGCATTGCCCTCGCCCCGTAAGCGGAATCCTGCCCGGCCGACGGCATACCTGCTTCGACGGCAAGCCCAGATTTTAAACCTGATGAACAAAATCGGAAAAGTGGAATTGTCCTTACAGACAGGCGACAAGTGAAAAATGCGGGCTGTAACCCAGCAACTTGTGGTGGTTGAAAGCAAGGTCAAAGGAAAAACGTTTCCACTCATAACCGACCCCGAAAGCATATTGATACATCCATCCGTCGGATACGCCGCAACGCAGTGAGAAATGCTTGACAGGGACAAATTCCAGACCGGCTTTGAAAATGGCTTTCATGCGCAGGTCTTTTTCCGTTTCCACGGAAACCGTCGCCACGTCGCGGATGTTATACGCCAGCCCGAACCTCATGACGGTCGGAATACGCTCGTCGGGGTTAGCTTTCTGCTTGCTGTTCACGACATTGAACAGATGTATGCCTACCATCAGGCGATCTACCGGTTCGCACAGCAAACCGATCTCTGCGCTCAATACGTTGAAACGACCGTAATCATAGGCATAATAGGTATGAAAATAATCCATTTGCACGCCCAGCGCAATTTTTTCCCAAAGCTGTTTTGCCACAGCCAGGCCAATCTTTGTTTCGCTGTATTGCGTATATCCGAAATGCCTGTAATTTATCCCAATAACAGTCGATTTGACAGGCATGGCCACACTTCCCGCATGAATGGCTAACCCTTTCACGTTCCAACGATTTTCGTAATAAAAAGAACCTGTCGTTTTCTCAAGACCGGCCAATCCTGCCTGATTGTTGGCAGACGACCAAATATCGGTATATGTGACGGAAGCAGTAGCCACACCTGCCGAACGGGCGCCTAAAGGAAAATTGTCGTTTCCTGCCGTGTCGTTTATGGAAAAACCGGATAAAAACGCCATTTCCAATACATACACAAAATGGTTTTCGCTACGGAAAAAAGGGGTTCGTCCTGGGAAAGATGGCATTGCTGTTCTTCATAAGAAGGTTAAAGAGCCGACAAAAATAAAATCATTTGATATTCCATTCAAAACCGTCTTTTTTGTCTTTTACTTCAATGCCCAGCCGGTTCATCATGTCCCGGATGCTGTCGGACGTGGCGAAATCTTTGTTCGCTTTGGCTTGTTGCCGCAAGTTCAGCATGCACTCCACCAGTCCGTTCAGCAGGCCGGTCTGTCGGTCGGAGGATGTGTCGCCGGTCATTCCGAGTATGTCACACACGAAATGGCGGTACACTTCTTTCAACTGTTGCAGGTCGGTTGCCGAGAGGGTTTCTTTGCCGTCATTCACCAGATGGATGGCGTGCAGCCCGTCGAAGAGATGAGCGATGACCATCGGGCTGTTCAGATCGTCGTTCATGGCGGCGCGACATTTTTGCCCGATGTCGCTGACGTTGACCGAACTGTCTTTCGACGCCGGCAGTTTGTCCAGCGTCTTCATCCCTTCCATCAGTCGTTGCATTCCCTTTTCGGACGCCTGCAATGCCTCGTTGCTGAAATCTATCGTACTGCGGTAATGGGCTTGCAGGATGAAGAACCGCACAGCCATCGGACTGTACGCCTTTTCGAGCAGCGGGTGTGTCCCTTCGAAAAACTCGTTGAGCGTGACGGAATTGTTCAACGACTTACCCATTTTTTTCCCGTTCACGGTAATCATGTTGTTGTGCATCCAGTAACGTACCGACTCGTGTCCCAGTGCGGCGACAGACTGGGCAATCTCACATTCGTGATGCGGAAACTGCAAATCCATGCCGCCGCCATGTATGTCGAAAGTTTCGCCCAAATATTTGGTACTCATTGCCGTACATTCGAGGTGCCACCCCGGGAAGCCCTCGCTCCACGGCGAAGGCCAGCGCATGATGTGTTCCGGAAGGGCTTTTTTCCACAGGGCAAAGTCCAGCGGGAAACGTTTTTCATTCTGCCCGTCCAATTCGCGCGATTGCGAATAAAGATCGTTCAATACCCTTCCGGAAAGCGTGCCGTAGGGATATTTCCGGGCGTACCTGTCGAGGTCGAAATACACGGAGCCGTTGCTTTCGTAAGCATATCCGGCGTCCAGAATTTTCCGTATCAGTTGTATCTGGTCAATGATGTGTCCCGACGCATGAGGCTCGATGCTGGGCGGTAATACGTTTAACTGTTGCATGTTGCGATGGTAGCGGTTGGTAAAATGCTGCACTACTTCCATCGGTTCCAACTGTTCCAGCCTCGCCTGTTTTGCAATTTTGTCCTCCCCGGCGTCCGCGTCGTTTACCAGATGCCCTACGTCGGTGATGTTCCGCACGTAACGCACTTTGTAACCGATATGCAGCAGGTAACGGTACAGCAAGTCGAAAGTAACGGCAGCGCGCGCATGTCCCAGATGTGCGTCGCCATACACCGTGGGGCCGCACACGTACAGCCCCGCATGAGGCGGATTCATCGGGACAAACTGTTCCTTCCTGCGGGACAAACTGTTGTAAATATATAAAGGATGCTCCATTGTCAATTATTTTGCGTACAAAGATAATTCACGAGTTTCATATTTCGTATTTTTATTTTCGATTCTTCGGAACATTGTGTGAAAAAAATAGGACTGCTCCTCCGTAAGAGAGTTTTTCCGTTTCATGCATTTGGAAATTTTAAAATATTCATCTAATTTTACGCCGTCAAAAAAGGATATGGATGGCATGAACAAAACGATACGTAACAAAAAATGGCTCCCTGCCTGTTTCTTGCTTGTACTCTTTTGCAGTTACATGGTAAGTATCACTTGTTTTGTTCACTCTCACGTTGTTAACGGACAATTTGTCACTCATTCGCACCCCTACAAAGGCACTCCCGACAACCCCGGTCACAGCCACACCGCCGCACAATTCGTTTCCATTGCGTTCCTGTCGCATTTCGTAACGCTGGGCGCAATATTTGCCGGTTTGATACATATTCTTTCCGGTCAAATGATTATCCGGAAATTCTTACATGATTTTTTCGGTAAACAACTACAAATCCACTTCTGTTTCCTGCGAGCACCTCCCCCCACTACCCTGTTCTGTAAGGCGTAACAATGTTTCCGGATTGCTGTGACGATCCGGGGTCATTTTTATTTTCGTTTGCAAGCGCCTGCAAGTTTAATTTCATTACTCTCATTGTTTAACAAGAGGATGGGACTGTACCATCCGCATATTATTTATTTATTAAAATTCGTATGAAATCAATATATTCCGGAATACTGACCGTATTCCTGTCAAGTATTTCGGCGTCCGTAGCCTTTGGCCAGAAGACGGACGCCAATATCAACGGCCATGTGGTGGACGCACAGACAAACGAACACTTGCCCTATGTGAGCATTTCCCTGAAAGGAACAACCATTGGCATCACCACCGATGCTACGGGGCACTACTTCCTGAAAGACATACCGGTGGGAGAATTTACCATCGCGGCGTCGTACGTGGGATACAAGACGAGCGAGCAAAAAATCACGATAGAAGCCAACCGTACTTTGGAAATCAATTTTGCGCTGGAAGAAGGAAGCCTGTCGTTGAACGAAGTGGTGGTGTCGGCAACCCGCAACGAAACGAACAGGCGGGAAACGGGCGTCATCGTGAACGTCCTGTCCGGTAAGATGTTTGAAACGGTGGCGTGCAGCAATATGGCCGAAACCATGAGTTTCCAGCCGGGTTTGCGCGTGGAAACCAACTGCGGTAACTGCGGCACAACGCAATTGCGTATCAACGGTCTGGAAGGTCAATACTCGCAAATATTGCTCGACAGCCGTCCGATATTCAGTTCGCTGGCGGCGGTCTATGGCTTGGAACAACTGCCCGTTGCCATGATTGAACGGGTGGAAGTCATTCGCGGAGGCGGATCCGCTCTGTTCGGCTCGAACGCTATCGGAGGCGTAGTGAACATTATCACCAAAGAGCCGCTACGCAACTCCATCGCCCTGTCCACCACTACCAACATACTGAACGACGGCGCAATGGACATGAACACTTCGCTCAACGGCTCGTTCGTGTCGGACGACCACAAGACGGGCGTTTACCTTTTCGGCATGGTGAAAAACCGCGACCATTACGACCGCAACAACGACGGATTTTCCGACATCCCGCAAATCAACTCCGAAACCACAGGCTTTCGCGGCTACTACCGCACCAGTCCCTTTTCGCGACTGACGGCGGAATATCACCACATCCACGAAGCGCGGCGCGGAGGAAACAATTTCGACAATCCTCCGCACGAAGCTGACATCGCCGAATATCTCAATCACCGGATCGACGGCGGAGGCGTGCATTTCAACATCTTCAGTCCCGACTACAAACACCGCTCCGGCATATACGCCTCCGCCCAGAACATCCGGCGCGACAGTTATTTCGGCGCGGAACGCCATGCAAACAACTACGGCAACACCTCCGATAAAACTTTTGTTTCGGGCGTGCAGTACACATTCGGTTTCGAGCGGCTGCTCTCCATGCCTGCCGAACTGACCGCCGGCCTCGAATACAGCTATAACGACCTGCGCGACGCTTACGCGAGCCTGAACCGCAGCATTACGCAGACGACGCACGTGACGGGCGGATTTCTCCAAAACGAGTGGAAAACGGAACGAACAGGAATATTGATCGGCGTACGTTTCGACAAACACAGCCTGATGAACAGGCCGGTATTCAGTCCGCGCGGAACGTTGCGTTACAACCCTAATTCGTCGGTAAACCTCCGGGCAAGCTATTCGAGCGGCTACCGCGCGCCGCAAGCCTATAACGAAGACTTGCATATCGAAGCGACAGGCGGAACATTGGGATTGATATACCTCGCGCCCGGCCTGAAACCCGAATATTCCCACAGTTTGAGCGCTTCGGCGGATTTGTACCGCAGTTTCGGCAAGATGCAAACGAACCTCTTGGCAGAGGGGTTTTACACGCGGCTCAATGATGTGTTTACCTTAGAAAAGACGGGCGAAAACGCTCAGGGAAACATCATTTACACTCGCCGCAACGCTTCGGGCGCAACCGTCGGAGGGATCAACGTGGAAGCGAAGGCAGGCGTTTCGGGACGGTTTGAAATACAGGCGGGATACACGCTGCAACAGAGCCGTTACACGCAACCCGAACGATGGTCGAACATGCTGGCGCCGCAGCAAAAGATGTTTCGTGCACCGGACAGTTACGGCTATTTTACGTCTAACTGGGAGGTAACGCATAATTTCACCGTATCCGTTTTCGGGAATTACACGGGCGCGATGCTCGTACAGCATACGCTCAACAACGTGGACATGGAAAAACGCACGCCCGATTTTTTCGATATGGGCGTGAAACTCTCGTACCACTTTCATCTGAACAAAACGACAGAGATGAAAGTGAACGGCGGCGTAAAAAACGTGTTCGACAGCTTTCAGAAAGACCTCGACGCCGGACAGATGAAAGATGCGGCATACGTATATGGCCCGTCGTTTCCGCGAATGGTGTTTCTGGGCGTAAAAGTGGAGATATAAAAACATTCCCTGTGCGCCGGAACAGCCTGTCAGCATTGGTATGCGACAGAGATATGAGGTTTTTTTTGCGCATACCCCATATCCGGAAAATTGTCGTCCCCCAAGGGAAAGTTGCCGTCATCCTCCGGAAAGGGCTACCTCTTTTTTGAGACGCTATGGATCAGTGGGAAGCGGCTGATTTTATTGTATTTCCTTTCCATGAAGGGGCGTTTTTATTGGAATTTCGGGTTAGTTCCGGCGAGGTTTCGTTGAATGGATACGATACCGGCGCGTTGCAGGGGTGAAGATTCGGTCAGCCGGTTAAATTCTTCACTGGAAAGTTGAGTCCATTCTTCTTCGGTTTTTTCCAGAAGGAGCCTGTTCGGTTCAAATTCGGGGATACAGGCAGGTTGCGCCTTTTTGTTCCACGGGCAGGCGTCCTGACAGATGTCGCAGCCGAACAGCCGCCGGTGCAGTGACTGTGACGGGGGCAAGTCGCCTTTATGTTCGATAGTCAGGTAGGAGAGGCAACGGCGGGCGTCTACTACACGGGGAGCAACAATAGCCTTTGTCGGGCAGGCGTCCATACAGCGAGTGCAGCATCCGCAGCGGTTGACAATGGGACTGTCCGGTTCGAGGTCGAGGTCGAGAAACAGTTCGCCGAGGAAAATGTACGAGCCGAAGCGCGGATGAATGGTCAGCGAGTGTTTGCCCGTCCATCCCAACCCGCTGCGTTCCGCCCATGCGTGTTCCATCACCGGTGCGGAATCGGTAAATGCGCGTCCCGATACTTTTCCGTAGCGGTTGCGGAGGGAGGTCAGCAAAAGGCGGAGCATTTTTTTCACCACGATGTGATAATCCGTTCCGTAGGCATATTTGGCGATTTGCGGCAGTTCGGGACGCTGTCGTACACGCGGGAAGTAGTTTACCGCCAGCGACGCCACCGTCCGGGTATGTTCTGCCAGCAGTGAGGGTTGGGTACGTTTTTCGACATGGCGCGTCATGTAGGTCATTGTTCCGTGCATTCCGGCCTCCAGCCATCGGTTCAAATGCCGCCGCTCGGCGGTTAGATCCGTTGCCCGTGCGATGCGGCAATCGGCGAAACCGATTCGCAAAGCCTCTTCCTTGATGAACAGTGACGGGATAATAAGGATGATAAATAATGATTTATGCCGGAGTGTCGTCGTTTTTTTTCGCTTCTTCCCAGATGATGTTCATTTCGTCCAGCGATATGCCGGTTAGCGGTCTGCCCTCCCGGATGGTTTTCTGTTCGAGATAATCGAACCGTTTGATAAATTTCCGGTTGGTGCGTTCGAGGGCTGCCTCGGGATCGATACCGTACAGACGCGCCGCATTGACAATCGAAAAGAGCAGATCCCCAAATTCGTCTTCTATCCGGTTAGCGTCCATCCGGTCAATTTCCTGTTTCAGTTCGCCGAGTTCCTCGTTCACTTTGTCCCATACCTGTTCGCGCCGGTCCCAGTCGAACCCTGCAGACCGTACTTTGTCCTGAACTCTCAGCGCTTTCACCATGGCGGGCAATGATTTCGGCACGCCTGCAAGGACAGAGCGGTTGCCTTCCTTTATTTTCAGTTTTTCCCAATTGGTTTTCACCTCCTCATCGTCATCGACCGGCACATCTCCGAATACGTGCGGATGGCGAAAAATCAACTTTTCGCACAGCCCGTCAATGACGTCTTTGATGGTGAACTCGCCTGTCTCGGAAGCAATTTTCGCATAGAACACGATGTGCAGCAAAATGTCGCCCAACTCTTTACGGATGTCGTTCATGTCCTTTTCGAGGATAGCGCCGGCAAGTTCGTAGGTCTCCTCAATGGTGAGGTGCCGCAGGCTTTCGAAGGTTTGTTTTTTGTCCCACGGACATTTTTCACGCAATTCGTCCATGATGTCTATCAGTCGGCCGAAAGATTCCAAGGTGGACAACTCCGTTGTATTTATTTTATTTTCAGACATATTTAATCGGGAAAAACATAAATGGTCTTTTTTATCGTTTCATTTTCGCTGTTGACCAGTTCGATGGTTTTGGGGATGCGTCGCGGACTTAGCTTGACGCTCATGAACAGTCCGGCAATAAAGGAAACCAGCAGCAGTCCCAGCGTGTAGTAGGAGAGCGGATCTATGAAGTGGTAAACGGCGTTCACGGCAATGATCTGGAGTAGAGAGAAGACTGCGCGGGCGGCAATCCAACTGTATGCCTCCATCCGGTAAAGAGCGATACCGATTAGCAGGAGAATATCCAACAATAGGTTGAAGAGGACGAAAAAGACATTGAGAAATTCGAGTTCGACGGCATAATCCGAATCGGCGAGGGAGAACCAATCGGGGAAAAACAACTTGGCCAGCAGCAGCAGGTCAAACACAAAAATCGACAATAAAAGGACGAACACCGCCACATTGCAATAGAAATACTTCTTTTTCATTGTCACAGACGGCGTCGATTCCAACGTCTTTATGATAAACATGTTCTCCCTGTATTTTTTCAACAGGTCTTCCAGAATTTTCTGTTTGGGTTCGCCGTTACCCACCCGGAGTTTAATTTCTTTCCTGATCCGGGTCTTTTCGTTTAACTCGTTTTTCAACATAAAAATCCAAATTTACGCTCCTTCCCGTTAGGGATGAAATAAATTGCAAAGTTAGTATTTTCTTTCTTATTTCAAACCGAAGGTAAAATTGATTTTTCCCGTCCTTTTCCGGCAGGAAGAAGTACAAAGTTTTCGGCAAGTCTTTCGGCGAAATGATTTTATCTGGAGGGGGAGATTCTTTTTTTGAGGCGCTATGAAAAATAATTCTTCCGACCTCCACGAAGGCGCGTCTGTAGAGACGCACGGCGTGCGTCTAAAAACGCTTTGGAGAATGCGGAACGTCCTGAAAGGACGTAACTTTCATAACCGCAGGTCAACGACCTGCGGAAACGCTCTCCGTAGCTTCTTCTGCCTGAATTTTCAATTCAGGCAGCCGCACTGCTGCGGGATGCCTCCTTTCCGCCGGTCAGCGACCGGCGGTGATGAAAAGGGATGGGAAGAAAGCGGGAAACAAAACACGGATGGAACAGTCCACTGACCGATAGCGCCTCACCAAAAAAATTAACCGATTTTATGCCGACGCGGATTCGCAGGCGACAACCCTGTCATTGGTAAGAACGAAGCCATCCGCCTGTGGAAAGGCTTTGGAGATAAAATCCCCAAAGTCGAATACATACCGCTCGTTATATCCGTCTAACCGCTGCACCGATGCGCGGTCGAAAGCCGTCATATCAAAGGGCTGCCCTGCAATGAGGCGGGCTGTCGCCGTTGCCAGCGCCTCTATTTCGCGCGTGTCTGTTACCGAGATGGTGGCGGAACGGTAGGCGCCTTCCAGCCGGTTGTAATAATCGAAATACTTTTGTGCAATCCGCGCGGGATTTACTTCGGACGCCAGCAGTTCGGGAATGATCAGGTCGTAAGGAAAGCCTTCGTAGATGGTTTCCGTGGGAGAAGCGATCAGGCAGTCCGTTTTGTCCTTCAATTCGT
>JAIRLS010000289.1 GCA_031259205.1 Bacteroidales bacterium
ATCACCATAGATCTACCGCTATAAAGATTTTAGACTCAAACCTGCTTTTTTATGTATACTACCCATTTTAAAGTGACAGTAGAATATAAATTCGATCTGTAAAGATAGGGATAAAAATCACATTTGATGTATTTTTTAACTAACAGTATTTAGAATCCACATTTTTTTACAAAACATTAACTTTCGTCCAGTTCCATTCAGTATGTTCGCGCTCTTGATAAACTCCGCGTATTCATCTCCACCCACACGGCCGCTTCTTCTGCCGAACCGTGTGGTAATAACGGGCCGACAGTTCAGTCACGGCAGAGCGCAATAAACTCCTCGGTGCCGATGTCGTGACTGTCATAACTGTCGGAATCTGGCAGCACGCCGATCCAAGGGTGCGGGCTGCGTCGGAATGAATGCTAAATAGACAATTCAGGTTTAATATTCATCTATGTCGTAAATCAATTAATTTATTGTCATTTCATGTACTTTCGGCCTGTTCGTTCCGAGGCGTTGACGGTAATAATTCAGACGGTTATTTGAACGGATATACTATTGTGTTATCACCCTCATTCAGTCGTTCGAAAGGACCAGGCACAGGCTGTTCGCTTCGTTTGACATTACAGATATCTTTGTCGAAGACAATTGGCGTCCCGTCGAGCTGTTCGTAGGCGGCTTTTGGAAGTTTCGCTTTGCCCAGACGTTCGGTAGTGACGATTCCGGTCTGTAAATCTTTCACTCCCTGCACGGCAAACGAGATGTGTACTTCTTTGCCCTTTTCTTCCATCCTGAATTTCGGGTCAAAGTCGGGTAACGAAACGAAGTGTTCTTCCTTGCCGTATTGAAGGGCGTGGTTGTAATACGCATTACCGTCCATGAAGTTGGGATAGCTGCCGTTGTCATATTCGGCTTTTCCGTGCCCCAACTTAGCTCCGGCGACGGGGATAAAAAGATTGTTGTAAAAACGGTTATCCCCATTGAGAATGATCGACAGTCCGGCAATATCCGTCCGGTGCGGCAGATGATACGGCGTATAGCGGCTCTTTTCCTGAAAAACACGGAACAAGCCCGCAAACAAATTGTGCACGTATGCTCCTCCCTGCGACATGTTCCACACGTTTACCGGCGAACCGAGAATATTGTTATCCACAATATAAGGACCATGGTCAACTTCAAAAAACAGGTCTTCCAAGTCATTTCCGTAAACTATGTTGCGCGAAACACGTGTTCCCTGCGCCATCCAGTCGAGCCACATTCCGCGTCCTGTGCGGCAGATGCGGTTATTGCGGATTTGCGTGTCAATGGCTGCATGGAATTTGATGCCTGCAATTTCGGCTCCCTCGAACTGTCTTTTCACCCAAATATCATGGATATAATTGTTTTCGACGATGCTGAACGCTGCGCCCATGCTTCCGCAGATGCCGGTCTGTTCGCAGGCGAATATTTCGTTGTTGCGGACGATGTGCGAGCCGATATTTTCCTTGCTCCAGCCGTTGCGCAGGGTGCGAAACGTTACTTCGATGTAGTGCAGCGAACCGTCTATACTTCTGTCGTTCAACCAGACATTGTGTCCCGTGCCGCGCTCTTTGCCGAGTGTGATACCCGAACATTTGGCGTTGCTGATGACGTTGTTTTCGATAATCCAGCCTTTGTTCCAGTGCGTGGCGACCATCCCGACCTGTTCGGCAGTAGGCGCAGCCCATTGCGACGCCGCCTGACTGATGTGGAATCCCTGAACGGTCAGATAATTCACTCCCTGCTTTTCGGGATAGAAACAGGTGCGGCGCAGGCTGATTTCAACTAATTCCTTATTGGGATTGTGTTGATGAAAATTTGCCCAGATAGTGGTGTTCTCCGCGTCGCTTTCGCAATACCAGACGTATTTCGAGCCTTCGGGGTCTTTACTTCGGGGATAAATTTCGGGGTTACGTACTTTGTCGATCGTCTCTTTCTCGTAGAGCGATTTGTTGTTCAGGAAAACCTCGCCGGTATGATGCACCCTGCCCATTCCGTTGAACCAGTCGCCGTAAATAAGGTCGGCGTAGGGATTGTAGTCGCCGAAGAAGCTGTTCGGAAGCGTCACTTTCCACACGCCGCCGGTTTCCTTCGTCCATGTATTGACGACTTCGGAGCCTTTGATTTCGACCTGTTCGCCCGGCGCGGCGCGATAGACGATACGCGCATCCTCGCCGGCGCCTCCACGCGGAGGATTGACCCATTCGCGGTATGTCCCCGCGTGGACGGTAATCACATCGCCGGCATAAGCCGCCTGCGCTGCCCTGCCGATTGTCCGGAACGGCGCTGCTTCCGTTCCCGTATTTGCATCGTTGCCCTTTACCGAAACGTGATATTCCTTACCATACGCCAAACTGCCGGCAACAAGCAGTACAATTAAAATTTTTACCTTTTTCATGGATATATTGTATTTAAAAATTAATATTGATTCCTGTTTTTCATGATTATTCCAATACCATCTGTGAACGGAAACCGCATTGTGAAAAACTTATTTTTCTGCGATGGTTCCTGCAAATTCCATCAGATACGCTTTTACGGAATCATCTATTTTACCGTCCATCACGCCATTCACGCCGGACGTCCGGTAGTTCGTACGGTGATCTTTCACGCGCCGGTCGCCGAATACATAGCTCCGGATCTGCACCCCCCACTCGATTTTCCTCTTTCCGGCTTCCACTTTTGCTTTTTCCGTCAGACGACGTCGCATTTCCTTATCGTATAAGAGAGCGTAACTGACGCATGGCGTTTTCGCGGTATTTCCGATCAGTATCTCTTCGTGTTTCAACAAATCTTTAGTTTGGTCTGATCTTATCATTTTCTTTAAATTTTATTCAAAATAATTATTCCATTCACAAAATTAACCAGTGCAAAGTTAGCATTAAATTTTCAATTATACACAAACGCATGAAAATATCCTGCAAAATCGGTAAAAGAAAATTAGGCATTGTAAGGGTTAATTTTTTTATTGAGGTGCTATGAAAAACAATTTGACCTCCATTAAGGCACGAAGGCACGAAGGCACGAAGCAGAGGGGCTGTATCAAAAGTCGGTTTTTTGTCATTGTGAACGGCGAAACACAATCAAAAACATCAGTAAATCAATGGATTGTTTCGGGCTTCGCCTCTGTAATGAAGACGATTTCAGCCTTTTAAAACAGCCCCTTCACACACTGTTGATTACAAAACAGTTGGGTGAATTAACGTGCCCAATTGGGTTAAGGTTATACCCTTAGATGGTTTTAGCAATGATCCCTGTTATTTTGCATCCCTTAATTAGCAATGCCATATTTTTCAGCGAATTTGAATATTCTTGATCTTTCCGCTTGAAAATTATACCTCTCGCGGTTAAAATGGCGAGTAACCATCTTTTTGGGCCTTGAAAACCGATACAAAAAGATTTACTCTTCAACTCTGTGCCTTCTCGGTGTCAGCTACACGGAAAATTTCAGGATTTACAAAAATAAACCTGACGGAAGCGCATCTCCAAAATTATCCGCGCACAATATTTAATATTCATCTTCATTGAAAAAGAAATCGTCTTTGCTGGGATAGTCAGGCCAGATATCTTCTATATTTTCATATATCTCGCCTTCATCTTCTATTTCTTGCAGATTTTCAATAACCTCCAAAGGCGCTCCCGATCTTACCGCAAAGTCTACCAATTCGTCTTTGGTGGCCGGCCACGGGGCGTCTTCCAACCTTGAAGCTAATTCTAATGTCCAATACATAATATTATGTCTTTAATTTTCAAAACAATATGAAATACGTCGAACAGACGAAGTTAATAAAAAAATTAAACATCCGCAAATGGCATCCACTTTTTTTGTTTTACATGCAAATCCTCTGCCAATTTTCTGGACAGCACAAAAAAATAGTCGGACAGCCTGTTGATCAATTCGTTGGCGACGGGAGGTGTTTCATGTTCCTGTTCCAGTGCAACAATGACCCGTTCCGCCCGACGGCAGACTGTACGTGCCACATGACATTGAGAAACCGCAGGATGCCCGCCCGGAAGGACAAAACTGCGCAAAGGCTCCAGTAGACCTTCCATTTCATCAATTTTTTGCTCTATGCGATGCACGTCATCTGTCGTTAAAACCGGAATTTTCTTTGTCGGGTTTTCATCGGTTGCCAGCATGGCCGACAAGACCATCAGACGTTCCAACGTCCACGACAGAAATTGCTTATCGCTTTCGGATTCAATCATATCCATCAGCAAAGCAGTGTGGGACATCAATTCGTCTACCGTTCCGTATGCTTCCAAACGCGGATGGTTTTTGGCTACCCGTTTGCCTCCGATAAGCGAAGTTACGCCGTTATCACCTGTTTTGGTATATACTTTCATTCGATTAAAAAAGAAGGCAAAGTTAACATAAAATCTTAGATTACACACAAACGAATAAAAATTAGGTTCGACGCAATCTCGGTACAGTTACATAGATAGAATCTAAACCTAATAATTTTCGTGTATTTGAGAATTATGGTTCATTCTTTTTCCGAGGCGCTATGGGTCAGCGGACGATTCCATCCGTGTTTTGTTTCCCGCTTTCTTCCCATCTCTCTTAAAAGTCCTGAAAGGATTTGATTTTCATAACCGCCAGTCGCTGACCGGCGGAAAGGCAGCCTCCCGCAGCAGTGCGGCTGCCTGAAAGGCAGGACAAGGACTGCCTTTGACTGCGTCGATTTTCAATTCAGAAGGAATTCCATGATGGTGTCCGCTGTGATGTAAGTGGTATTGATAAGGGTTGTTACTTCTTTACTGATAGCGTTTACCGCGCCAAATACATTGATTCGGTTTCGACCGTGAGAAGTCCTTAAAAACATCCTCACTTGAGACCAGACCATGCATAGAAAAGCAGACAAAGTAAAATGAGCTGCATCACAAAACAGGAGTTCAAGCTCCCCTTTTTTCGCTTTTTCTATGGCCGGATTTAACTCTTTTTC
>JAIRLS010000321.1 GCA_031259205.1 Bacteroidales bacterium
GTATGAGAATTTTATTGCCGGACAAATGTTTGTTACTCACACCGGATATTCCCCCGTGCGCGGTTCCATTACCGGAAACGTCCCGACGGACGCCCAAAATAGCGCTGTTAACGCCGACAGTGTTTGCGAAGCTGTCAGGGTTTTTACAGTCCGCTGAAGTTCACACTGTCGAACAGCAGAGAGGGGGTACGCCATGATGAACCGGTGCGGGCGTCGTTGCCTGTTTCGACCAATGAAGCCCAGAGCGTCAGCATATTGCCTGTGACGTTCATTTCTGAAATTGGTTTTACCGGTTGTCCGTTTTCGATCAGGAATCCTTCGACGCCGAAGGAGAAATCGCCCGTAGCGCTGTTGCTGTTGCCTCCGTTGAATCCGGTAACCAGTATGCCTTTTTTCAGTTGGGCGATCAATCCTTGCAGGTCTTTGTCGCCCGGCCGGAAAGTGAGGACGGATGCGCTGCCGATGGTAGGTTCTGTTTTCAAGCGGCTGGCGTTGTAGGTATCAATAAAGAAGGTTTTCAGGACGCCTTTTTCGATGACGGCGCGAGTACGAGTGGCCACGCCTTCGCTGTCGAACAGTCGGCTTCCCTGTGTCATGGGCAGATGGGGTTCGTCGGTTAGCGTCAGGCAGTGGCAGGCGATTTTTTGTCCCATTTTGTCCAGCAGAAAGGAGTCTTTTTGAGCCAGCGCATTGCCGCTCATAGCGGTAATCATCGGAGAGAGGAGCCTGCCGACATTCATCCTGTCCACTACCATCGGGTAGGTTCCCGACTTGATTTTCTCCTGTCCGAGTTTGCTTAAAGCCCGTTCCAGCGCTTTTTTCCCGACGCCTTCTTTTTGCAGTTGCTCCCAGAACAGGGAGGCGTCGTACCACCATGATTCCGGACGGGCGTTACCGTTGCCTTTGAGCGACACTTCGGCGCTAAGGGTGAATGTAGTTTGCGCCTTTTCGCCTTCAAATCCGTTGCTGTCGATCAGATAGCTGTGTTCTTCGCTGTCGCCGTATGAGCCGGTAACGGAAATGATGCGTTTGTCGGTTTGATAGACCTCTTCTACCGTTGCTCTGGCCATTTGTAACCTGTCGTCGGGTTGCAGAAGTTCTATTTGTTTGTCGTAACCGGAGTCGGGCGCATCGTTGCCTTTGTAATACCGTTCCGGCTCCGGCAATGACCGATGAGCGTCTTCCGCCAGACAGCGGGTGGAGTCAATGGCGTTGGTGATAAATTTTTTCAATTCGTTTATTTCCATCCGGTTGGTTGAAAAGGTGCCATAGCGCCCGTCTACGAACAGCGCCAGCGTCAGTTGGTTTTGCGCCGACTGTTGCAGTGTTTCGAGCTGTGTGTTGCGGTATTCGAATGATCGTTCGGTGCCGGTGACAACAGATATTCTGGCGGCGGAACAGCCGTTCTTTTTAGCGAACGATAATAATTGGTGTGCAAGGTTTTTATACTCTTTTGAAATCATGATACCGGTTATTTGAATGACGTTTGATTATATCCCGCCTACGGTAAGTTTTTTCACCAATACCGAAGGCAGTCCCTGGGTAACGGGTATGCTTTGTCCGTTTTTTCCGCAGGTCCATGTGCTGTTGTCCAGCAGGAGGTTGTCGGCTACCATTGTTATGTCGGCGAGCGCTTTAGGTCCGTTGCCGATGATGTTGATGTCCTTGATGGGTTGCGTGAGTTTTCCGTTTTCGATCAGGTAGCCTGATTTTACGAAGAAGGTAAAGTCCCCTGCTCCGATCTGTACTTGTCCGTTGGTGAATTTATCCGCATAGACGCCGTTTTTCACGCCGGCAATGATTTCTTCCTCGCTCGCATTGCCGTTTTCCATATAGGTGCAACGCATTCGCGGCATGGGCGCGTAGCGGAACGACTCGCGCCGTCCGTTGCCTGTGGAGGGGATACCGTAATGCCGTGCGCTGATGCGGTCGTGCAGGTAACTGGTCAATATGCCTTCCGTGACGATACAGGTTTTCCGGCTTGGCGTGCCTTCGTCGTCGAAATTGATGGATCCGCGGTTGCCGGCAATGGTACCGTCGTCTATCACGTTGATGTGTTCGTTGCACACTTTTTTACCCAGCAGGTCGGAAAAGATGGAGATGTTTTTACGGTTAAAATCGGCTTCGAAGGCGTGACCAATGGCTTCGTGCAGCAGGATGCCCGATCCTCCGGCAGCCATTACCACCGGCATTTCGCCGCCTTTCGGTTTCACGGCGGTAAACATGCGCGATGCGCCGTCTATCGCTTCGCGGCAAACCGTTTCTACCACATCGTCGGTTAAAAATTCCGCCCCTTTGCGGAAAGCGCGTGCCGAATGGAAATTTTCCGTTCGGCCTTTGTCGTTCATGATACAGTATGCGCTCAGGCTTGCCATTGGCCTGTAATCGCAGCATAATATTCCTTCGGAATTATAAAACAGGAGGTAGGAAGTGGTGTCGGACTGAGAGGCGATGACTTTCGCCACGCGCCGATCCATAGCGAAACAGCGGTCGTTGATTTTCTGTACGTAAGGCGTTTTGTCTTTCACCGTAACTTCTTCCCACGACCGTACGACGGGGTAATAATCGGTAAATACCGGCTCGCTCACATTAACGGCGGCGGTTGTCCCGGTGTTGCCCGATGCGATGCGCGACGCCGTGCGCGTGGCTTTCAGCATTTCTTCCGGCGTAATGTTTTCCGCATAGGCATAGCCTGTCCGGTCGCCCACGACCACCCTTACGCCCACACCATAGTCGATATTGGAAGATACACGGTTCACCGCGCCGTCTTGCAATGAAAGGTAGTTGTTGAAGGTGTGTTCAAAATACAGGTCGGCGTAATCAGCGCCGTTTTCAAGCGCTGCCGCCATTACTTTTTTCAAATCGCTTTCACTTACGCCGAAATGATTCATCATCAATGCGATTGCGTTTTTGGCGTCCGCGCACGATGTAATCATCAGTAAATCGGGAATTAATGCAGACCCCATCAACGCCATACCTCCCATCCCGATAAAATTCCGTCTTTCCATTTCATGTATTTGCTTGCTAAAAAAACGTTGCAAGATACAAACTTATTTTGACAAATGGAAAATCGAAGTCAAGAAACTGTAAATCAGACCGTCAGCATGGCGTCGGTGCAGGCCTGTTAATAGAAGTTTGTTCCTCCTGTGTCCGGTCGGCGTTGTCCTCCTTCGCGGTTGTAATTGTCGCGGCTACTGTCCCTGTCTTCACGGCTGCGGCTGCTGTTCCAGCCGTCGCGGTCGCCTCTGCCGCTTCTACCCATCGAATTGAACCGATAACTCACGGAAAGAATGAAATAACTTGTGAGTGTGTTGTAACGGCTGTCTTCGATGTAGTTGGCCGTGATGCTGTGGCCGATATTCAGGCGTTGTTGCAGTACGTCGTTCCACTGGACACGAAAAGTAACATTTTTCTTCTGCAAAATCTGTTTACTCAACGAGATGTTCCACAGTATTTCCTCTTTATTATAGCCGGTTGACTGCCCCCTGTTCACTCTGTAATTGAGGTCGGAAGCTATCGTAATACTGGCGGGCAGATACAGTTGGGTATTGTACGTCAAGCCGTAATTGTAGTTGGTTTGCGACGTTTTGCCTTCGTGGGAATAGTCGGTGTTCTGATAGCGGAGATTGGCGCGCAACTGCCCGTAGAACCAGTCTTTGCTATAACTCATCCCCAGATTCTGGTTGATGCCGGAAGTCATGGAGATGTTTTTTTCACTTTGGTTTTTGATTTTGGTGTAACCAAGTTGATGATTATAATTCAGGCGTGTTTGAATGTTGAATTTTAATCTTTTGGCTTTACCGAAAGGAATGTTATACAGCATGTCTGCGGAAGAACTCCACGATCCGTTTTCGTTGCGCGGGCTGGTGGTTTGTATGCCTGTTTGTTCTTCATATTCCGTAAAGTTGATGATTTCATTCATTGTAAAATCGAAATTACCGGAGGCCGTGAGGGAACGTTGCGTCAAACGGTCGTTTTTGCTGAAACGCAGTGACATACTGTTGGTAAATGCCGGCAAAAGGTCGGGATTTCCCATACGGATATTCAGCGGGTTGGTATTGTTCACCGTAGGGTCCAATTGCGAAACCGAAGGTTGGCGCGTATTGCCCCGATAGGTAAAACGCAGGTTGGTGGCCGAGTTAAAACGGTAACGGGCGTCTACTTGCGGTGAATAGTTGTACACTTTCCTGCCGTCGAGCTTGTTCACTATGGAATCCTTTCCGTAACGGTCGCCGTTGCGGATAAAACTTGTACTTTGCGTATAGGATGGCACCACATTCACCCCGACGGTATAGTCGTAATTGGTTTTGACCGACCGGAAACTCAAGCCTGCGGTTTGGTTTATATAATTGTTGTAGAGGCTTTTATTATAGGTGGGATCATAAATCATCAATACTTCATCGTAAGTGGATTTGAGGTTTTGTGTCCGGTTAAAACGGACATTGTACGAAAATTGCAGGGTATTGTTTTTGCCCAGCGGTTCCACGTAACTTACCCGGATTTGATAATTAGCGTTGTCGGTAGAGGTGTTGATGTCCTGATTCACTGATTTGTTGCGATTGGGCTGGAGAAAAAATTCATTGACGGAGATGTTTCTTCCGTCGCCGGAACTGTTGTTTTGACTGGTGCTCAACGTGAGGTTGAAGCGTCTGTTTTTTTTGGCAAACCGGTGCGCCCATGTCGCTTCAGCTCCCCACACCCATCCGTAGGAGTTCGTATGTGTGTTGGCATCGCTGCCGTTCACTAATGTTGAGTCCGTGTCGCCTGCTATGGTAGTTTGGTTCGACCTGTCGTTCGATTCGGAATTGTTATACGAAATGTTAAAGTTGATATTGAAATCGTTCAAACTGTCTGCCTTATACTCAATACGAGTGTTGAAACGCAGGTTGTGCGAATAGTCATGATCTTCCGATTCGCTTTCGCGATACGAAACGCTGTCTTTCAGTAGATTAGTCCGGAATGAAGAGCGCCACACGTTGTTGTCGGCATAGTTGTAGCTAAGGTTAGCGCCTATTTTAAAATCGTCGGTAACCGCTTTTTGTGCATTGACGCCTAAAGTGGTCGATTTGTTAATTCCGTTGCCGCCGCCGCTGCTACCGCGCATCCCTGCCCGCACGGAATTTCCCTGATCGGTAGACCCCTGATTGTTGATATTGTTGGTATTGACGATCAATGATATGCGGTCGTTTTCCAAAAAACGGTTGATCATGGAATTTGCCGTATAACGCGGACTTTCGAGCGACGGTTTTTCCACCAGCGAACCGGCGCCGGCAGAAACATTGCCCATCCATCCTTTTTTCATGCCTTTTTTAATGGTGATGTTGATAATGGTTTCTTCCTCACCGTCATCCACGCCCGTGAGTATGGCCACATCCGATTTTTTCTCTATTACCTGTACTTTGTCGATTATATCCACTGTGAGGTTTTTGGTCGCCATTTTGGGATCGTTGCCGAAAAATTCCTTTCCATCTACAAACACACGTCTGACTTCTTTCCCTGCCGAGGTCGTAATTTTTCCATCGGCCTCCACTTCAACCCCCGGCAGGCGTTTGATGAGATCTTCCACAACAGCGCCTTCCTGCATCTTGAAGGCGGAGGGGTTGTACTCCAGCGTATCCTCTTTGACTACTACCTCCGGCGTAACTACCGTTATGGTCACTTCTCCCAACTCAATAGACGATTCCTTCATCATGACAACCCCCAAATCCATCGTTTTTCCGGTAAAATCGGCAGGAGTCAATTCCTTATACTGTGTGGAATAACCCAGTCCGTTGAACGACAGCAGGTAATTCCCCGCCCGCACCGAGTTCAGAGAAAATTTTCCTTTGGAGTTGCTGGTAGTATAACGAAGGACAGCGCTGTCTTTCGGGTTCAGCAGACAAATGTTGAGAACTACCGGTAGCGTTTTTATGTCGTCATTTTCTTCCGTTTGTTCCGTTTGTTCCATCACCGTACCTGTGATGTCGGATAGAGCCTGTTCCGTTTTGACGGTCTGCGCCTGCAAACCGCCCATCATCAGCAAGACCGCAATCAGGCAAAGGGTATATCTACTTCTATTTGTTTTCAAACTGTTCGACAAAATTTTCAGCCACACAAAAACATCTTCTTTATCAATAGGACACAAAAAATATCGAAAAGTTTATTTCTGAAAATTCTTTTTTAGCGGATTTTCTGAAAAAGGAGGATTTGAAGTCTGAAACATTCTCTGTCAAAGTCATTTATAACAGTGAAATTTTTTGCCGGATTTTCAGTACCTCTTTCACCGATCCGTAAGTATTGTCCAATGTCCTGTTCGCCTCATCGACGGAAAGCCAAAGCGCGTCGGTGATGTCCTCCGCCAGTTGAGGGTGCAGCGGGGCGGCGTAAGGAAATGTCATGGCGTACCATGCAGTATGTTTCAGGACATGCTTGTGACGGCGAAAGTAAGTATGATAGGTGTCGGTCAGTTTTGAGCTTATCACAGGCGCGACGGGCAACCCACATTCTTCCGTTACCTCTCGTACAGCCGTTTGTTCCGACGTTTCGCCTTTTTCTGCTTTTCCTTTCGGCAAATCCCATTTTCCCAGTCGTTTGATCATCAGAATACGCCCGTCGGCAAGCGCGACAACACCTCCGGCTGCCTCCACCGTGTGAAAACAGGAAACAACCGCTTTCATCAGCCGCTTTACGTCGGGATAAGAAATATACAAACGTTCATCCGTCGATTCGGAAAAATCCGACAAATATTTTTCCAGCATTTTTTGGTCGTCGTTCCACTTGATTTGACAGGTCGAATAAATTCTTGTATCTTTGTCGGTCAAAACAAGTACCCGTTCATCAAAGAAAATCTTTATGTCAGTTATATCTTCCATTGCACAATATTTGTTGCAAAGTAAGGCAATAAAATTAGAACCTGCAAACCCTTTTACATGGGCGTCGGGATGGAAATCGCCCATATATTGTGATAACCGGCGTACACTGGGCTTTCCGGAGATACGTTCCATCATTCGCGACGGATTAGTGAGTTCTGTCCGCCGGTATTACCCGCAAGCGGAGATAATTGCCGGCGTGGCTACGGGCGCCATCGCACAGGGCGCACTGGTAGCCGACGCGATGAACCTGCCGTTCGTTTATGTACGGTCGTCCGCTAAAGACCATGGGTTGGGCAACCGGATAGAAGGTTATTTCGATCCGGGCAAAAAAACGGTGATTGTGGAAGACCTGATATCTACCGGCAGCAGCAGCCTGTCGGCTGTCGAAGCCATCCGCAATGCAGGCAATCCGGTACTGGGCATGACCGCTATTTTTACTTACGGATTTCCGTCGGCAGAAGAAAAATTCCGGCAAGCCGCCTGCGAACTGCATACTTTGACCAACTACTCCGAATTGCTCACTTTGGCGCTCGCTTTGGGTCATATCAACGCCGATCAGTTGGATGTACTGGAACAGTGGCGCAAAACCCCCGACCGGTGGCATGT
>JAIRLS010000347.1 GCA_031259205.1 Bacteroidales bacterium
CGGTCATCACCTGCCGCAACGGCGCTTTTTCGGGAACCGTACGGGTATCGGTCGCCTTTACCCGGCCTTTCAAAGGCCCGCACGTCCTGTCGTCCGACGCGCCCTGTACGCTTCCGATGGTTAATTTCGATCTTGGGGGCGAAGGTTATGCGTTCCACGATGCGGATACGGGAAACAGCGGCGGCCTTTCGTACCGTGCCGACAACGGCGACAATGCAAGTGGCGCCGTGGATATGGAAAATGCATCGAACCCGAATATCGGATGGACTTCCGCCGGAGAATGGTTGCTATATACGGTAGAAGTAAGAACGGGCGGCCAGTACAGGATTGAAATCGAACAGACCAGCCCTGCTTCGGATGGAAGTTACCGGATCGAAGTGGACGGCGTCGACCGGACCGGTACCGTACTGGCGACCAATACCGGTGGCTGGGGTGATTTCGGCTGGGACCCCATCGTACCTCCGCTGTTAAATCTGAGCGAAGGCGCTCATAAAATCAAATATTATATCGTAAACGGCGCTCATAACATCCGGACGCTCCGTTTCACGTACGTTCCGTAATGATTTGATCGAATAATGAAATTGTCATCCGGAGCAATGACGGATTAAAAAAAGGGCATTGTTAATTTTGTGTGGATTTCAAAACAATGTTTGTTGTTTATCAGCGACTTGTGGCATATAAAATGCCGAAAAGCCATACGATTTTAACAATGCCCTTATTATGGCATTGCTAATTAAGTATAGCTTTTCGGCTTTTTGCCCAATTTATATATGTAAAATTCAACTATTTGCGTTCTTGATCTTATCAAAATCCATATATAGATAGCAATGCCTAATTCGGAATGGGTTTTTACGTCTGTTACGTGAAGAATTGAAAAAGAAAAACAACCATGTGCAAGGCGTAAAAAGTCATCATGCCGGTCGAATCATCTCTCCGGACGCTTATTTTTTAGGCGCCAGCAGAGGAAAGGACACGATGTGGCCGAATTGGTAAATGTCCTTCATTTTGCTGATTATTACGTTTTTGTCAATGCCGGCTGATATTTCCACTATTTGGGGAATACGGTAATAGACAATGTTAGAGGCTTGCGACGGTTTGTTTTGCGGCGGGATTTGTACTTCGCCCGTGCGGTACCACACCTCTTTTGCGCCGGCTGTATTTTGGCTTACGATACCGTTTTTTTCCGAGAACCAGAACAGGGGAGTCACGCCTGTGTTTTCCGGCAAGGCCGAATAAGTATGGACGAAGCGGCTTTCCACTTTTACGCCGTTGAACAGCGATAGCAATTGTTCTTCCTGTGTATCGAAGGCTTCGAGAACCTGTTTCATCGCATGACCGTCGATGCTGTGGTCAATGTTGCCCGTGATGATGTTCAGGCGACCTTTCCTCAAATCGAAAATTTGTTCTGCCATTTCGCGTGCCTGCTCCTCGACGGATTTACCGGTTATTTTTCGCTGCAAAAGCGGAATTTTCACAAAAGCCGTATCTGTCAGGACGGTTTTGTAAACCGTATCGACCTTTTCCACAACGGTACTTTTAACGACAGCGTTCATAAAATGGATATCGCCGCTATTGCTTCCCGTGTGGCGGCTGTTAATCAGCACATGGTCTGTTGATAGATCCATCAGTATGCCTTCTTTGGTGAAACGCAGTAAACGATCAAGGTTAGACGGATAATCAATGAATGAAAGCGCATATAGTTGGCGGTTGTCCACTTCCTGTTTGTCGAAAATGCGGATAGAGGCGATTTGCCAGCTTTCCGAGTCTTTCAGCGGCGCATCCTGTATGCCCAGCATGCGGGCAGCGAACTCGGCGTAAGGGCCTTTCTTGACATAAGTTTTCACTATTTCAACTTCAAAATACAGGCGGGTTTGAGGTAAACCGTACACCAAAGCGCTGTATCCGGCATTGCCGGGGGAATAGGGGGATATGACGGTTTCGTTTTTAGTACCTGCACATGCTGACAACAAACGGAGGGCAATAATAGAGAGCGTATTTTTCATTATGATACTTTTTTAGTTAAAAATAACGGATAGAGATGGGAAAATATTGTTTTATCGTGAAAATTCGTTAATTCTTTTTTTGAGGCGCTATTGGTCGGCGGACTGTTCCACCCGTGTTTTATTTCCCACTTTCTTCCCATCCCTCTTAAAAGTCCCTGCGGGACTTAGGGGGTATGTGACGGATAATGGGGCTGTCTCAAAAAGGCGATTTTAAACCATTCCATTCCCTCCCCTTTACAATATATTGCAGAGGGGGTAAAGTGGCAAATTTCGGGCTTTTGAGACAACCTCTTAATAAAGTGTCGTCGCTATGCGACTTATGAGCAGAATTTTATTTGTTCGTTATATCTTATTATTTCGCGTCCCTTAAAAAGTAAAGCCTACGCTGTAAAATATATTGCTTCCATAAGGCGAATATCTGTTTTGAAGAATATCGTATTGCAACATGATCGTGACCGAATTATAACAGACTCCGCCTCCGGCGACAAATGCCGGAACGAACTCGGTTCTTTTTTCTCCTGCAAAAGTATGGATCATGTAATTTATTTCCGGTTGTACATGCAGGACAATGTAGGGTACCGGATAGAACCGTCCGAAAACATTTACTCCTACGTAATGATATTTTTCTGATTCGCCGAATGACTTGTAACGATAATAAGAATATGAAATCCCTGCGCCCGCATTGATTTTAGGCGTGAAAAAATAGCCTGCTTGAGGGGCTATATTAATGACAGTACTGTTGTTTCCGAATCCGAGAGTCAGATTTCCTCCCAATGTAATCCTGTTTCTATCAAAATAATGTTGATCTTCTTCTTGCGGAAAGCAAAGAGTAATGTTTATACACAGGAATAAAAGAGTTGTGACGATCCGTTTGTTCATACACTTTTTCTTTAGAAGATTTTTATATTAAAAAAATGATTATCCGCACATATACCTAAATTCATTTTTGTAACTCACGCAGGCCACGAGCAACCTGTTGAAAAGCGCCTCGCCGAAGTATCGTCTGTTAAATTTGTAGCAGAACTCGTCAAGATATTTCTGCAG
>JAIRLS010000008.1 GCA_031259205.1 Bacteroidales bacterium
AATAGAGGAACGCAGATTTTTATTTTATGGATAATCAACTTCTTTCGTTTTGTACGCCTCGTTTTTATCTGTGCAAATCCACATCATCTGCGTCATCTGCGTGCTTTTGAGACAGCCCCACGGATTGCTTCGCTCCGTCCGCAAGGACGGGATTCCGCGCTATTGTTTTGTACATTGCCCGTCAGAGCATACCTGTCAATAGAAAAGAGTATCCGCCAACCTTCGCGCGCCAATCAACACGCCGCACAAATATATAATGCCCTTCAATTTAAACAGTCGAGCCCCGATATGAGAAAAAAATCCGTAGTCCTCCATTGACGAAATATCACTATCGCACACCAATGATTACAAGATAATTGCGTTAATTGACGAGCCAAGTTGGGTTACAATTCCGTTGCAAACAGAATATTATCTATTTAATTTACAAAATAGTAATGCAATTTTTTTTCAAAAAATGAATTTTTTGGAGTCTTCATAAGTATTTTTTGTACTTTTATCGCTGCATAATTTGGCATTAAAATGTTGAAAAAGTATATTTTTTATTTGTCGATTACGTTGATAATAAACGGTTTTCTTCCGTTAAACGCTCAGGAAATGTTGCTTCAGTGGACAGGGATGGTGCGCAATGATTTGTTGGATCCCATTCCTTTTGCCCACATATTGATCAAAAAAACCTATCGGGGAACCGTAAGCGATGCGGAAGGAATGTTTACCCTTATTACTCATCCGGGCGATACGCTGCTGGTTTCCTGCGTAGGCTACAAACTCGGCAAGATTGCAGTGCCGAAAATCACGACTGCCGATTCAAAACACTATGTCAGAGATATTATTCTGGAAACGGATACCATCAAATTGAGCGAAGTGGTGATTTTTCCGTGGAAGACCTACAAGGAATTTAAAGACGCCTTTATCGCGCTTGAACTTCCCGAAGACGACCTGCAAAGAGCATACCACAACATTGCCGTCATTCAGGATCAGATATACAATGCCATTGCCAACCGCTCTGCCTCGCCTTCTTCCAATTTTCGGGATATCATGTCTGCTCGTAATAACAGGGTGATGAATTACGGGCACATGTATCCCACCTATATGATTACCAATCCGCTGGCATGGGCTAATTTTTTCAAGGCCTTGCGCGACGGTCAATTCAAAAAGAAAGACAACAGCCACGACCAAAATCCCGATTTGGTGGAAGAATATATCAAAAACAACCTCGAACAATGAAAAGAATAATCGTTTTCGGTCCCGGTCCCGGATTCAAAGGCGGAATAGCCAATTTCAGCATCTCCCTTGCCAAAGCCTTTGCCAATATGAAGGATACGGAAACACATCTGGTGTCGTGGACGCATCAATACCCGTTCTTCATTCCGCGCAATTTCATTGACGACAAAAGCCGGGGGGATCTGCTGGAAACAAAGGGCGTGACGGTGCATTACACGTTGAACTACAATAATTTTTTAAGTTGGCGGAAAACCTACCATACCATTGTAGAATTGAATCCCGATTTCATCATCTTTCAATGGTCGAACCCGATACAGGCTTTTCCCATAGCCCACCTGATTCGGGAACTGAAAGAAAACACGGGTATCCGCGTGTTTGTTGATTTGCATTTCGGCAACCGCAAAGAAAATTCAAAATTCGTCAAACGGCTTACCATCTATACTATCCGGTACGCCGACGCCTACATAGTGCATTCCTACAAAACCGCCTTTGAAGTAAAACAACTTTTTCCGGAACTGACTTTTAACCTGATCGAAGACGGTAGCCGGCAGTACAACAAAGGGAAACCCATTCTCAAACTGTACCACCCCATATACGACATGTACACGCCCGATCCTGCATTCGATGTGGCTTTGCAAAAAGAACGACTGCATTTGAAAAAATATGTCTTTCTGTTTTTTGGATTCATCATCAAATACAAAGGCCTGCACAATGCCATAGAAGCGTTTGCACGGCTTGCCCAAACACGCGACGATGTTTCGTTACTGATCGTAGGAGAATCGTCGTGGCAAACCCGCAACCGCAAAAAATGGCTCAGGCGCTTATGCTGCCGGTATATTCGTCGCTGGCTGGTCAACTCCGGGGAAGACGAAGGCGATTACCGGCCGCTGGAGATGATCGACCGTTTAGGCATCAGGGATTGTGTGACTGTGGTAAACGAATTTGTACCCAACGAAGACGTACACAAATACTACCAGATGAGCAACGCCATTGTACTGTATTACGACATGCCGGCCACCGCATCGGGCGTAGAATCTATCGCTTACAATTTCAGGCTTCCCATCCTTGCCACACGTGTGGGACATTTTCCCGAAACGGTGAAAGACGGCGTCACCGGATACCTTGCCGAACCCAACAACATAGCGTCAATGACGGAAGCCATGCAAAACATCATCGACCAGCCTGTTTACCCCGAAAATTTTGATGACGTGGCCAAAATGATGAACTGGGCTAATTATGCCGACGCTATTTGCGAAATGGCTAAATCTGTCAGGCCTGCATGAAAACGATTATGTTTGTACTTATCGCACTAAGCATTTATATCGCCGGCAATGTCTATCTTTATGTCCGGTGCTGGCAGGCGCTGGAAGTGATCGGTCGCTACCGCCTGTGGTATGCCGTTGCCTTCTGGACGATAGCCCTGCTGTTCATTGCCGCCAATTTTATCCGGACGCCGGGCGTCAACTGGCCCAACCTGCTCTCAACCGTCAGTTCGGCATGGATCGCCGTAATGCTGTATGGTACGCTGGCGCTGGCCGTCATTGATATTGTCCGGTTGACAGGCTGGGCGGTACATCTCCGTCCGGCATCGCTTGTTCCCGATTACCCGCTGTTCAAACTGTATCTTTTCGCAGGCGTATTGGCGCTGCTGGCAACTGTTTTTATCTTCGGTTACCGCAACGCCCGTTTCCCGAAAGTAACTCCTTTGGAAATATTCATTGACAAGCAAGCCGGCGAAATGAAGGAACTGAAAATCGCCATGGTCAGCGACTTGCATCTGGGACGTACCGCAGGTATTCCTTTCCTCCGCCGCGTGATAGATCGCATCAACGAACTGGACCCTGATGTGGTACTGCTGGCAGGCGATACTTTCGACGGCGATTCCGAACCGGTCATCCGCAATGACATGTGCAGGGAGATGCTTCGTCTGAAAAATCGTTTCGGAGTATACGCAATTCCGGGCAACCACGAATATATCGGCGAACGTTTCGCAAAAGGAAGCGCCCACAGAGCGTTCGAATATCTCGATTCCCGCGGGGTGACCGTGCTGATAGATACCGCCGTACAGGTGAATAACAGTTTCTACATCGCCGGACGTGATGATCGCAGTGTCGTCCGCCGCAAATCCCTCGCCGACATCCTGCCCGAAGTCAACGGACAGCCCGTCATCCTTCTGGATCATCAGCCTTTCCGGTTGGAAGAAGCCCAACAAGCCGGCGTCGACCTGCAACTTTCCGGACATACCCACCACGGACAAATGTTTCCCCTCCATCTGATCACCGAAAAAATGTATGAACAGGATTGGGGCGCCCTGCAAAAGGGACATACCCATTATTACATCTCGTGCGGCGCAGGCACATGGGGGCCTGTTTTGAGAACAGCCGGATATTCGGAAATCGTATTTATCAAATTGACTTTCTCGCAGGTTACAACGGCGAGATGAAAAAGCGGACATGCCTGAGCGTTGAAATCCGGCACAAGAGGCCTGCGGAAGAACGTCTTACGAAAACAGCATGGTCGGGCGAATGGAAATTGCACGCATCCCTGTTGTCAAGTACTGTTTTGAAATAGGGGCAGATTAATAAAGAATGAACAGATCAAAAAGAGAAGCGTCAAAGGGAAAGGACTCGATGCAGGGTGGAACAATGATTATGTATTGAAAATCCTAATGAATAACGATGCGTTTGCCCTGCATTTCATGTTATTCGCTTGGAAATATTAAGATATTCATCTAATTTTGCAGCGGATAATATGAAAATTTCGGAAGGAATATGTCTTTTAGGTATGTCGCCCATGCGTGCCGATTCGTCGGAGAGGAGTGAAATGGTGTCGCAGTTGCTTTTCGGCGACAGTTTTTCGGTCTTGCGGGAAAAAGGGGCGTGGCTGTACATACGCACTCATGCCGACGACTATGCCGGATGGGTGTCGGCAAATATGGTAGCGTTGGGCGTGTCGGCACGCGGACGGCAAACGGTCGTATCCGTGCCGTTCATTGCCTGCCGGATTCTTCCCGACAGCATAACGATTCATTTGCCGGGCGGAAGCATTTTACCGGAACAGCCGTTCGAATACGCCGGAAAAACTTACATGCCGGAAAATATTCCGGAGGGAACCGGACGGGAGGTCGTTTCGTTGGCGGAACAGTACCTTGGCGCTCCTTACCTGTGGGGAGGGAAAACGGTGTTCGGAACGGACTGTTCCGGTTTAGTGCAGGTAATATGCCGGATGGCCGGAAAATGGTTGCCTCGCGACGCCGGTATGCAGGAAAAATGCGGCACACCGACGGTCTATGAAGATGCTTCGCGGGGCGATATTGCCTTTTTTGCCGACGAACACGGAAAAGTGATACACACCGGCTTTCTTTGCGGCGACGGGAGCATCCTGCACGCATCGGGCTGTGTCCGCAAAGACCGATTCGACGCCAAAGGCATTTTCAACACCACCGAAAACAAATATACTCATTCTTTGTATTCCATTAAAAAAATGTAAATCTATGTGGCATAATTTTATTCTCGCGATTACCGCTTACCTGCTGGGATCGATACCGCCGGCAATATGGATCGGGAAAGCGCTGCACGGGATAGACATCCGTCAATACGGCAGCAAAAATGCCGGAACCAGCAATACCATGCGAATCTTGGGCGTGAAAACCGGAATCCCCGTTCTGCTGATCGACGTACTGAAAGGCTTTGTTGCGGTGAAGCTTGCCGGTTGGTCCTCCTTTCAAGCAGGCACCGACGCTTTTGTCAATATGCAGCTGGCATTGGGCGTATTAGCGGTATTGGGGCATCTTTTCCCGGTCTTTGCCGGATTTCGGGGCGGAAAAGGAGTAGCAACGTCGGCAGGCATCCTGTTGGCGCTGTATTGGCCGGCAGCATTGGTGTCCATCGGCGTTTTCCTGCTATCGCTCTTTATCAGCAAATACATGTCCCTCAGTTCCTTGATTATGGGAATATCGTATCCGATATCTATCATCTTCATTTTCAGATTTGAATTTATTTCACTGAAAATTTTTTCGATAGGAATATGCCTGATTTTAATTGTAACTCACTGGAAAAACATATCCCGCCTCCTGCATGGAGAGGAAAATAAGGCTACCTTCCTGTTCAGGAATGCAAAAAACAAGGCAGGTTAAAAAAATATTTTATCTTTCCGGATAAAAAAAAACATCATTTGTTGTTTATAAAAAAAAAAGCCGTACCTTTGCACTCCCCTTTTCAAAAGGAACAATGTAAAACAAAGGGAGAGGATTGTTGAGCGAAAAGAGTGAAATAGCAAAACGCCTTCCCCTTTGTGTAATAAATAAAAAGTAAAAAAAGGTAAAAAAAATAAGCCATGAAAGTACGAGCATCTATCAAAAAAAGAAGCGAAGACTGTAAGATAGTAAGACGCAAGGGGCGTCTTTATGTGATTAGTAAAAAGAATCCAAAGTATAAACAGCGTCAAGGATAATAATTAAACTGAAATATGGCAAGAATTGTTGGTGTTGATTTACCAAGAAACAAACGCGGAGAAATCGGTTTGACCTACATTCACGGTGTCGGTCGCAGCTCTGCCCGGAAAATCTTAAGTGCAGCCGGTATTGATTTCGATAAAAAAGTACAGGATTGGAACGATGAAGAATTAGGGAAAATTCGTCTGATCCTCAACGAGGAATATAAGGTAGAAGGCGAGTTAAAATCCATCGTACAGTTGAATATCAAGCGTTTGATGGATATCGGGTGCTACCGTGGCGTACGTCACCGTAACGGGTTGCCCGTTCGTGGGCAAAGTACCAAAAACAACGCCCGTACCCGCAAAGGCAAGAAAAAGACCGTCGCAAACAAAAAGAAAGCCACCAAATAATTAAAACATCAGTAGTTTAGGATTATGGCAAAAAAATCAGGAAGCACCAAGAAAAAAGTAGTAAAAGTAGAAGCCGTTGGGCAAGCGCACATCAGCGCGTCGTTTAACAACGTGATTGTCACGATGGCGAACAATGTAGGCCAGGTAATTTCGTGGTCATCAGCAGGAAAAATGGGGTTCAAAGGCTCGAAGAAAAACACTCCTTACGCAGCGCAGACCGCCGCGGCCGATTGTGCCAAAGTAGCATTTGATTTGGGATTGCGAAAGGTAAAAGTGTTTGTGAAAGGCCCCGGTTCGGGACGCGAATCGGCCATCAGGACTATCCACGGAGCGGGTATTGAAGTGACCGAAATCATTGACGTCACTCCACTTCCACACAACGGTTGCCGTCCCGCCAAACGCAGAAGGGTATAAATTCGGCACAATTGATTACATTAATAAAACAGCACAACAGCAATGGCAAGATATACAGGCCCCAAAACTAAAATTGCAAGAAAATTCGGCGAAGCGATCTTCGGTCACGACAAGACATTTGACCGTAAGCCACATGCGCCGGGACAGCACGGTGGCTCCAAAGGTTTCAAGAAAACGTCGGAGTACGGTGTCCAATTGAAAGAAAAGCAAAAGGCAAAATACACTTATGGCGTATTAGAGCGCCAATTTTCCAATTTGTTTGACAAAGCCCACCGCAGCCACGGCGTTACAGGCGAAGTACTCCTTCAACTGCTCGAATCGCGGCTGGACAATGTAGTGTACCGCCTCGGCATAGCGCCTTCGCGTCCGGCAGCCCGTCAATTGGTAACCCACAACCATATCGTCGTCAACGGAGAAGTAGTCAATGTGCCGTCGTATCAAGTAAAAAGCGGCAATACGATAGGCGTCCGTGAACGTTCCAAGACACTGGAAGTCATCACCCAGTCGGTAAGCCGCCAATCACGCTATTCATGGCTGGAATGGGACGCGCGCAACCTGACGGGAAAATTCCTCAATGTTCCCGACAGGACTGATATTCCCGAAAATATTAAGGAACAACTGATCGTAGAATTGTATTCAAAATAAATAAAAATGGCAATTATAACTTTTCAAAAACCCGACAAAGTGATCATGCTTGAAGCAGACAGCAAGCATGGCAAATTTGAATTCAGACCGCTGGAGCCGAGCTACGGCATGACGGTGGGTAACGCATTACGCAGGATTTTATTGTCCTCTGTGGAAGGGTTTGCCATCACCAGAATCAAGATAGACGGCGTAGAACACGAATTCTCCACCATCCCCGGTATAGTGGAAGATGTGACCGAAATGGTTCTCAATCTGAAACAGATTCGACTGAAACGGATAGACGAATCCGCCGAAAACGAAACCCTCCACGTGATGCTCAGTGGTCAGAGCGAATTTAAAGCCGGCGACCTCGACAAATTTCTCGTCGGGTTTCAGGTGTTGAATCCCGAACTGCTCATCTGCACAATGGAACCCAGTGTTAAATTACAGATGCGGATCGATATCGAAAAAGGACACGGATATGTATCCTCCGACGAAAACAGACCGGCAGACGCGGAAATCGGCCTGATAGCCATCGATTCCATCTTCACCCCCATCAAAAACGTCAAATATGCGATCGAAAACTATCGCGTAGAACAAAAAACAGACTATGAAAAATTAGTGATCGAAATAGATACGGACGGTTCCATCTCGCCGAAAGACGCGCTCAAAGAAGCGGCGAAAATTCTCGTTCACCATTTCATGCTGTTCTCCGACGAAAAAATCACCCTCGAAGTAGAAGAAAAGCAACCGACCGACGAATTTGATGAAGAAATCCTCAAAATGCGTTCTTTGCTGAAAACCAAATTGATAGACATGGATCTCTCCGTGCGGGCGCTCAACTGCTTAAAAGCGGCAGAAGTGGAAACATTGGGCGATCTGGTACGCTTCAGCAAGAACGATTTGCTGAAATTCCGCAATTTCGGGAAAAAATCACTGACCGAACTGGACGAACTGCTGGAAAGCATGGATCTCAATTTTGGCATGGATATTATCAAATATAAATTAGACAAAAAGTAAGACCGACATCATGAGACACGCAAAAAAAATAAATCACCTCGGACGTACGAATACGCATCGGCAAGCGTTACTGTCGAACATGGCCTCCTCGCTGATCAAACACAAACGTATCTCCACTACCTTAGCCAAAGCTAAAGCATTGCGGGTATACGTCGAACCCCTGATCACCAAAGCCAAAAACGACACCACCCATTCGCGCCGCACAGTTTTCAGTTATCTCCAGGATAAAGCCGCCGTAACAGAACTGTTCCGTGAAATATCATCCAGAATCATGGACAGACCGGGCGGATACACCCGCATACTGAAAACAGGATTCCGGCAAGGTGATGCCGCCGAAACATGTATCATTGAATTAGTAGATTACAATGAAAACATGTTGACAAACAATGCCGAAAAAGCAAAATCAACCATTCGCCGGAGCCGTCGTGGGGGGAAGAAAACAACAGCGGCCATACACGCCGGGGGAGAAACCGTAAAACCGGTAGAAACCGAAGAAAAAACCGAGGTAGAAACGGAAATACAGGCAGAGGCTGAAGCCGGAATAACGGAAGAAACAGCGCAAACAAGCGAATCCGAATCCGAATCCGAATCCGACAACGCGCCTGAAAAAGAAAACTGATTTGATTTACATTGGTCAAGAAGAGGCAGTCAAAGAATTTTTTGAGTGCCTCTTCTTTTTTATTCTCCGCCTGCCTGAAAAGGGGTTCTACAAGGTTGAAAAAAATGTTTCTTTGGGAAAATAACGTACCTTCCCAAACTGCAAATACTCGCTCATGGGACGAATTGAAACTGTCTTTTTCTAGAAAGATTTTGTTGTATTAATCAAATAAAAGTATGATAGATAAAAGTTCCAACAGAATCATCATTCAATTCTTTGCAAAGTTGCCCAAAATTACGAATTTCTTCGTTTTCAATAATTTCTTCCGGTTTAAGAAAATCATTATCCGAAAGCAAATTTTCCTCATTATATTGTCTGACTTTGTCGAGGACGGCACTAATATCGTTTGACGAAATTACGATGTTCATACTTTTTTATATTATTTTATTACTTTTAACTTTGTTTGTGCTTCCAAATTAAAACGAATTGGCGCTAAATCTGTTTGCGTTGAACAATTCGGACAAATAAAAACATCATCTCTTGGATAAGCGATAGCGCCTTTTTCAACAGGAAAATTTGGTTTCAAGTTCAATTGAATATTGAAATTGTTACTGCATTTCGGACACATAAAATTAGTGACAGCACATGATACTTCTTCTTTTACTTTCTTTTGAACGGGAATTACAGGTAGTGCAGCCTGACTGACGGATTGATATATTTGAGAATCAATTGTTTCAAAAATTTTGTATATACCTGTCATATCAAAGGTCATTCTCAAAAGAGTATAATATCTATCTATTGCTTCCGCCAATTTGGGATTCTTTGAATAATTAGTAATCAACAATTTCATTTGCTCGAGATCTGCAATTCTAATAGAACGACCATGTGTTAGCCAGTCAGAATGTTTACATAATTTATCGGCAATCTCTTTTGCTCGTTTTTGTTTATAATCATCAGTAACTTCTTGCCCGGAAGTAGCACGAAAATCCCAATATTTGAACTTGTATGTTTTCAGCCAATTTGTAACAAGAGTACGCGAAAAATTTTGAGCATTTTCACATCGTTGTATTTCTCCGGGCGAAATATTTTGTAAGATTGGAATGTATGCCGGATTTAGTTTGCCTGTAGTAAGTACCTCTTCTTTTATTTTAGATAGTCCATCAAGAAAGGCGTCTGCTGAAAAATATTTACCATTCATCATCATTTGTGCATCAATTGGTCCAAGTGAAGAATTTGTTCCCATCAAAATTTCATCACCTGCCATTGTAAAAATAGTTCCCGCACTTTTTGCTGAACCGGGAATAATTACACCCAATTTTGTAAATTTCGTTCTGATGGAATCTATCATATCTTCAACGGATTCGGCCGAACCGCCAGGCGTTTCCAAGATTACGTCAATATCATCTGTCTTAATAAAGGATAATTGGTCTCTAAAAGGCATTAAATCAGAATACCCAATAGAAATTGGTGCACTTCCTTTATTGTAATCGCTTGCATATACCAAAATATCACGCTTGCGAATGTTGGTAATCTCTTTCAGCCACTTTTTTCGCTCAATGGTAAATTCTTCAAATGAGAAATGGCGACTCATATATTCTGAAAAATACCCCATCATATCTTTTAATATCACACCCTACTCTTATGGCTTCGTAGGCATTGCCTTAATAAATCGACTGCAAAGATAGCATTAAATTATCAAATTACACACAGACGAATAAAAATGTCTTGCGAAATTTATAGAAGAAAAGTACATGAAAAACTTCGGTTTTCCAAGCGCATGAAATGAAAAAACGATTTTTTTTACAGAGGAAAAATTTTCCGGAAACCGTAAAACAAATGTTGCAGCAACCCGTAAAATTATGGAAACAATAACGACTCATCCTGTTTAATAAAATAAAAATAACAAAACTCGTTTTGATTTTTTCTCACCGGTAACCTGACAGGCGGCGAAACTTCTGTCAGTGTTGAAATTGAAAGAACTTTCAATAAATTGACACTCTATTTGCATTGTGGTATGAAAATATTTCTTACTTTTGTCCTCACAAGTCAGATGTACAATAATGATCTTTTCCATATTGTCCTGATCTTAAATAAATGATTTTATCCGATTTTAATTTTTTAATTTTATAAACATGAGTACTTTAAATGAATTGAAAAAGTCCATCCTTGCAGATGGCGTAATTGACGAAGCCGAAGTAAAGCAGCTTCGCGAAGTGTTGTATGCCGACGGCGTAATTGACAAGGAAGAAGCCGAATTTCTCTTCGACCTGAACAATGCCGTTTCGGGTAAGAACAACCACCCAAGTTGGCAAACCCTTTTCACGGAAGCCATCACAAGTTTCCTGCTGGACGACGAACAGTCCCCCGGCGAAATTGACGAGGCGGAAGCCCAGTGGCTTTTGGAGCAAATTCAGGGCGACGGACAATTAGACGAAACGGAAAAAGCCTTGCTGAACAATCTGAAAACGAAAGCCAAAAAGTTTCCGTCCGTTTTGGATTTGAAATAACCGAATGATGTACTGTATTTTTAGAAATAACCAATCGTTTGGCCCTTACTCCATTGATGTGATAGCAACCTATGTGGAAGAAGGGAAAATTCTGGCTTTCGATAAGGCGTATCAGGCTTCTCATCCGCAAGATATCCGAACGGTTGGCTATTTTCTGAAAATCAACGGAAAGAAAGTAAAAATCAAGCACAAAGGCTCCGTCGTTCAGCAGTTGAAAGACATCGGGCGCGAGTTGATTATTCCGAAAACCGTCTTTTCCCGGAAAGAAATCATGAAGGACAGCCGGCTACTGTGGCTGGCGTTGCTGGGGCTTTCGCCCGCTTTTCTGATTAGTCTTTTTTCGGCAACTCCCGTTATCACCTTTTACGTGATTTCACTGTATTTTTCCATCATTTGGGGGCTGTTCTTTTTTTACTTTTTCAAAACGCCGCAAATCAATATCAAAACAACGATAGTCCTGTTTTTTGTCCTTCAGGCGTTTGTGTTTATTGTGTGGGATGTTTTGCATTTACCGAAGTGGCCGGGCATTAGCTTGCTGTACAGTTTTACGGAAAGCAGTTCTTTCCTGCTCCGGCTAATCGGATTTATTTTCGGGGTGGGCTTGCTTGAGGAAGCGGCTAAAGTGGCTCCCTTGCTGCTGATTGTTTACCGCGCCAAAGAGCCGTATGTGCCGCAATCGCTGGTTTTTTACGGTTTGATGTCGGGCATTGCTTTCGGCGTGTTTGAAGGTGTTCAGTACCAAATGACAGTGAACACACAGTTGGACTACGCCAACGCCTTTTTTATGAACGTGGCGAGGCTTACCAGCCTGCCGTTTCTGCATGCTATCTGGGCGGGAATGGCAGGGTATTTCATTGCGTTCGCCAACCTGTACCCGAAGTACCGGCTGTCGCTGTATCTTTTGGCAGTGGCTATTCCCGCCGTTATCCACGGGCTGTACGATACGCTGGGCTGGAATATTTTAGGCCTGCTGCTTACGCTGATGAGCGTCATTCTGCTGATGGCTTACCTGAAACAAAGCGTCAACTACCAATCCAAGCTATCTAAGTGAGAAACAACATTAATATCTTAAAGATGAACAACCTTACCGAACTGAAAAAATCCATTCTCGCCAGAAGCGCAATTGACGAATCGGCAGTCCGGCAACTGCAGGAGGTTTTGCCGGACAACGGCGGCATGAATAAAGAAAAGGCCAATATGCTTTTTGAACTGAAAGACGCCTTTCTCAACAGGAACAACCATCCGGAGTGGAAAGCATTTTTTACAGACGCCATCACAAGTTTTCTTTTGGAGGACGACGAAACGCCCGGAGAAATAGACAACAGCGAGGCGCAATGGCTGCGCGCCAAAATCCAGTACGACGGCAAATTGGGCAAAATCGACAAGATGCTGCTTGCCAACCTGAAAAAGAAATCAATCAATTTTCCCGAAATACTGCACTTCAAGAGCAAGTCAGTCCTGTTTTTCGAGGCAATACTGTACGGCACTCGGTTTATTACCTTTTTAGCCGTCGTCGGATCTCTGCTTGCCTCGATTACCCTTTTCATCACAAGCACGCTTCAAGTGGTGAAGGGCATACATCTCTTTATTGATATGGGCGAAAGCGTGAATATGGAGCATCTGATCGTCATCTTCGTATCGACGGTCGACGGCTACCTCTTCGCAACGGTGCTTATGATTTTCAGCATGGGCGTCTACGAGCTGTTCATCCATAAGATCGACGTGGTACGCAAGCAAAAGGACGCTCGACCAAGCTGGCTGATCATCAACAGCATCGACGATTTAAAATCTTCGCTGGGAAAAGTAATCCTGATGATTCTAATCGTTTCGTTTTTTGAACATTCGTTAAAGATTCGCTACGAAAGCGTCAGCGACCTTTTGTTTCTGGGCATAGGGATACTGCTGATTGCCGTAGCGCTGTTTTTAACCCACGTGCATGGAAAACATCATGAAAAG
>JAIRLS010000118.1 GCA_031259205.1 Bacteroidales bacterium
CGCGCGTTTGCGCGCGCGCGCATATCTGTATTTTTTATCTCATGTTAGTCTCTCTCTCTCTCTCTCTCTCTCTCTCTCTCTCTCTCTCTCTCTCTGCAAGAATCGTGCCAAAGCACGCCATTACAGGGCTTCCGAAATGATTATATGTAAGAAAAAGAGACATATTTTTGATTGTTTTTTTGATTTAGAATCGCGGCAAAGATAAATGGGATTTTTGATAAAACCAAAAAAAACAAAAAAAATAAATAAAATAAAAAAACATCATATTTTGGGGATGGTAAAAATAGGAGAGGCGCTGTAAAAAGTATGCCGCTTCAAAGAAAGGAGCAGTTAAAAGGCTTAAAATACTTAAAATACTTGAACGGTTTCTTTGAAAAGCAGCAAGTTTTACGGAAAGCCCCTCGGATAGTAATCCTTATTTCCTGACGACGCTTTTGTAAAAACTTTTCTATTCTGGATGCTGGTTCATTCTTTTATTGCGGCGCTATAGTGGAGGTCAGAAGAATGGTTTTTCATAGCGCCTCAAAAAAGAATTAACCTGAAAATTGATTGTCGGGCTGGAGCCGTTTTAGCGTTTCTCCTGTGCACTCAATGATGTCGCCTGCTATCATTGCCTGTTCGCCGTATTTTTTTGCCGACAGGTCTCCGGCGCTTCCGTGAATCCAGACGCCGGCGCAGGCTGCTTTTACGGGAGGCCATCCTTGTGCGAGCAGGGCGGCAATGATGCCTGTCAATACATCTCCGCTTCCGGCGGTGGCCATGCCCGGATTACCGGTAGGGTTGAAATAACAGTTCCCTTCGGGTGACGCAATGCAGGTATATGCGCCTTTCAATACAATGATAAGCCGGTGTTCTTTAGCCAGCGCCTTTTGCTTGAGCCATCGATGGTAACCGTTAGCGGATGCGCCTGCCAAACGGTCAAACTCTTTCGGGTGGGGGGTGATGATGCTGTTGGGCGGTAGCAGGCCGAGTTTCTCATCGCTTTCGGCAATCAGGTTGAGTGCGTCGGCGTCCAATACCATCGGGGGAGCCTGTTGCTTCCTGTCTCGGAAGATTGTGAGAACGTTCGTCAGCGCTTTCCGCGTCAATTCGTGTTTCCCGATGCCGGGGCCTATGGCCGTCGATGTGTAGCGTTGCAGGTCGGGTGTTTGCGACCATACTTCGGGGTGAGGGTCTGTCGAAACCAGCGCTTCCGGCGCCGAAAGCTGTATCAACAGGCGTTCGTCCCGGGGAACGTGCGCCGTTACCATTCCCGTTCCGCTACGCAGGCACGCTTTCACAGCCAGAACGGCAGCTCCCATCATGTTACGGCTTCCGGCAATGATGAAAGCATGGCCGTAATCTCCCTTGTGGGAAAATCTTTTTCTTGGCGTGAACCATGATCGGATATCTTTTTCCGACAACATGTAGTTGGTCGATGCGGATTTTTCCGTCAGCAGTCCTATATCCAGCGTCTCCCATTTTCCGGTGAAGGAGGCGTTTTCGGAAAAGAAAAACGAGAGTTTGGGTTGTTGGAAAGTCAGGGTATAGTCGGCTTTCACGATGGTATCGGGCGAATGGCGGCTATTGTCTTCGCAAAACAAACCGGACGGGATGTCTATGGCAATCACTTGGGCGGGAGACTGCCGGAGGTATGCCGTCGCTTCTGCTGCGATACCTGCCGGCGGACGTGTAAGCCCGATGCCGAACATGGCGTCAATAACGATGTGTTCGGGGGTAAGTTTTGGGAATCGTCCGTGTTCCAGTATTTTCGGACGAATGTTTGTCAATCTGTTCAGATTGTGGCGGGTACATGCGGAGAGGGAGGAGTTGTCCGTCAGCAGGTACGCTTGCACTTCGTACTGTCTGTCACACAATTGGCGGGCAATGACTAATCCGTCACCGCCGTTGTTGCCGGGGCCTGCAAGTACCACTATTTTCCTGTCGCGACCGAAATGGCCGGCGATCCATTGGGTACAGGCGGTAGCCGCTTCTTCCATCAGGTCGATTTCTGAAACAGGCCTTTGACGGATGGTGTAAGCGTCCGCCTCTCTAATCTCCTGTGGCGACAGTATTTTCATCCGTTCTTCTTCAATGTAAATTCTCTGAAAACCAATGCGCCGCCACCGTGTATCTCCACCGTAAACCGAGTGTCGCAGGCTTCATTCAATGTACCTTGCCACCATTCGGAGAGCGGTGCGTTTGTCAGAGGATATTTTAAGCCCTCATAAGTAAACAAAGTACCGTATATCAGCGAGAAAACAGATACCTGCTGTTTGGGAACACTCTCGAAAACAGTCGTCTTCCGGACAGGGTGAAATACGCCGTAATTGGTGATAGCCTGTAATTCGAGATGCCGGGAGTAGGCAAACATGACGGATAGATTGGCGATGGCATGGTCTTCCCGCTTCCCGCCGATGCCCATCAGGTGGATGCCGTTTCGTTGGCGGCTCATGCAGAATTGCAGGGCTTTGGCAAGGTCGTTGGTTTCCTGTTCGGGAAAGTGCCGGATACGGCTTGCGTAACGTCGGCGAACGGAAGATGACAGACTGTCCATGTCGCCGATGATGTAACAGGGTTCCAGTCCGGCGTGGAGAAGAAGATCGGCGGCGCTGTCGCAGCAGATCACTTCTTCCGCTTGCCGAAGCATGACAAGCGCTTCCTCTCTCTCCGGAAAATCGCCTGCCGCCAAAACTACCGTCTTGTAAGGATATATCATGGGAACCGCCATAGATCATTATTTTTTCAACAGCCGTTCCAATTTATACCCTTGCGCCGAACCCTTCATACAATAACCTGCAAATAGAAATTTAATGATAATGAAATATTTCACCTTAATTTTATATGAATGTTTGAAGCGTTAAAAATACTAAAAAAATACAAAAACGCAAAGTCGAACAAAACGGGTTCATTCTTTTTTTGAGGCGCTATGGGTCAGTGGATGGTTCCAGAGGTGTTTTGTTTCCCGCTTTCTTCCCATCCCTCTTCATCACCATCACCGCCGGTCGCTGACCGGCGGAAAAGAGGCTTCCCGCAGCAGTGCGGCTGCCTGAATTGAAAATCGACGCAGTCAAAGGCAGGACAAGTACTGCCTTTCAGGCAGAAGAAGCTATGGAGAGCGTTTCCGCAGGTCGTTGACCTGCGGTTATGAAAGTTACGTCCTTTCAGGACGTTCCGCATTATCCAAAGGATGGCTTTCGCGCTTTCAGGCGCACGCCGTGCGCCTCTACATTCGTGCCTTCGTGCCTTCGCGCTATAGTGGAGGGCAGAAGAATTGTTTTTCATAGCACCTCAAAAAAAGAATTAACCATTATTCTTCCATTCTCCTCTTTTTGGGGCGTGTAATCGTAATACATCCTTCCATGCCGTAAAATACATTATACCGGCGCTCTTTCGCTTCCGGTGTTAAACCATTTTCGGCGTCAATTCCTGCACGGGTAAGTTTCTGCTCCATCTGTTATTTATTCCTCGATGTCCTGACGGGATCAAAACTATACCCTTTTAATTTTTCGTTGATTGCCTCTAATTCTTTCAGTATCCTTGATACCCTCCCTTAACGACATTATATCTTGTGATTTCAATCTAATGTTTTGGTCTTAATCCCTAATGGCCGATTAACATTTCCGGCATATAATCCATCGACTATCTGTGCCAAAACTTCCTTCTCTATTGATAACTCTTTTTCCATGTTACGGTATCTCGTATCGGTTCCTTACAGTGAATCGACAATTTTTCGCTGCCGGTCGAAAAAAATCGTTCGGCTTCTTCCTCCGCTGACGGAAATTAGTGTAGATACCTGTTTCACAGCATTAATACAAATTTTGGTCTGTTCAAAAAATTTCCGGTCGTAAGAAATAATGCTGTCTAAAATAAATACTTTTACCATGCTGCAATGATAATCTTCACATGCCACATACATATAGTTGTTGTAAATAGTAATATCGGAGATAAACAAGTAGGCCGTCCCTCCTTCGTCGAACTTGCCGTTGATACAGATTTTTTCCGTATAATCCAGCAACCGGTGCAATTCTTCCTTGAGTGCCCGGGCGTCTTCCGGCTCCATCCTGTGGATACTCAAATTGTATTTGATTTCGTTCACCATATACTGGAAGAGCATATTGTCCCATATAAACTTTGAAGTGATGCATCGCATGTTATGAAACAATTCCCGATACAGTTTACGTGTACGTTCCGGAACAGTAACTTCCTGAAAATGCTTTCCTTCCTCGCTAATAGTTAGTCCCCAGATAAACAGGTTGAACCGCGAAATCATCTCCAGGTCGAAAGAGAAAATTTGCGGCAGGATGTTGCATATTTCCGCAATTTCAGCTTCGGGATGTTGGCGGAGGCTTTTGATACGCTCGTTAAAATCGCTCAACGAGCGATAGTCGGCATCCGTAGGATTCCCATGTCTGTTGATTTTCAGATGTGAAGGACGATAAGTAGGGGACGCCGAGCCGATAATGGAGTCCAACGAAATGCCTAACTGATTGGCAATAGAGGCTATTTCCGCAAATGTAAAATTCACCTCTCCTCTCATTCTGCGGTACACAGCATCTTTTTCAATCATCAGAATATCGGTAAGTATTTTTACCATCAGTGTTTTGTTGGACACTTTCCGCCGCAATGACTCCATAAACCGCTCATATAAAAGTTGTTCCTTGATCATGGCTTCCAAATATTTAATTTTTGAACATCATTTTTGCAAAAAATACTTTTTTTTAAATTAATTTTTGCAAATATTGCAATTTTTTTTGATAAAACAAAAAAAAATGACAAAATGTGACAAAATGTGGCGAAGAAAATCATAAACAGTAAATACGTCATAAGTTA
>JAIRLS010000138.1 GCA_031259205.1 Bacteroidales bacterium
TCGAAAAAAAGACTTTGAAAATTCCGTAATGCTGTGTTAAAGTCATAAAATTTGCCTACATTTGCTTTTCGGCCGGCGTACCGGACGGAAAGCCAATCGTCAAAATCACATATTGTTATGGCAAATTTTACGCACTTGCATGTGCACACCCAATACTCCACCCTCGACGGAGCCTCGAAAATTCCCGCTTTGGTAGACAAGGCCATTGCCGACGGCATGACCGCCGTTGCCCTGACTGATCACGGCAACATGTACGGCGCGAAAGAGTTTCACCGGTACGTTGCAAAGAAAAACGAAGGCGTTGCAGCCGACCGGCGTTTTAAGCCCATCATCGGTTGCGAGGTATACATAGCGCCGGAAAGCCGCTTCAACAAGCAGAAAACCGACAAGCCCAGCCGCTACCACCTTATTTTGCTGGCCAAAAACAAAACCGGCTATTACAATCTGGTGAAACTTGTTTCGCTGGGTTTCACCGAAGGCTTCTACGGCAAACCGCGCATCGACAGGGAGATTCTCGAACAGTACCGCGAAGGCTTGATTGTTACGTCGGCCTGTCTGTCGGGCGAATTGCCGCGTCACATCCAAAACGGCGACCTGAAAGCCGCCGAGGAAGCGCTGCTGTGGTACAAGGAGCGCTTCGGCGACGATTATTACCTTGAATTGCAGCGTCTCCGGTCGCATGTGCCCAACGAGGAAGTACAGTCGGTGTACCGCCGGCAGAAGAAAATCAATCCGGTACTGATCGAACTTGCACGGAAACACGGGTTGAAATACATTGCCACCAACGACGTCCATTTTACAAACGAAAACGAAGCCGAAGCCCACGACCGGCTGTTGTGCATCAGCACGGGCGCCAGCGTGAACGACGCCAACCGGATGCGCTACACGCAGCAGGAATGGTTCAAGACGCAGGCGGAGATGAGCGAAGTGTTTGCCGACCTCCCCGAAGCGTTGGCCACCACCGGCGAGATAGCCGCCAAAGTGGAGTTTTACGACATAGACAGTCCGCCCGTGATGCCCGATTTCCCCTTGCCTGAAGGCTTCACGGATAATGACGGGTACCTGCGCCACCTTACCTACGAAGGCGCCCGGGAACGCTATCCCGAAATGGACGCCGCCATTCGCGAACGCATTGACTTTGAACTGGAAGTGATCCAAAAAATGGGCTATCCCGGATATTTCCTTATCGTACAGGATTTCATCGCCGCTGCCCGCCGGATGAGTGTGTCTGTGGGGCCGGGACGCGGATCGGCCGCCGGTTCCGTCGTCGCCTACTGCCTGAAAATTACCGACATCGACCCTCTGAAATACGACCTGCTGTTTGAACGTTTCCTCAACCCCGACCGCATCTCCATGCCCGATATCGACATTGATTTCGACGACGACGGACGCACGCAGGTACTGCAATGGGTAAAAGAAAAATACGGACGCGAACGGGTGGCGCACATTGTCACCTTCGGCACGATGGCAGCCAAATCCGCTATCAAAGACGTGGCGCGCGTGCAGAACGTCCCGCTGTCGGAAGCCGATCGCCTGAGCAAACTCATTGACGAGAAACCGCGCGGAGAAGAAGCCACCGTCGCCAACGCCGTCAAATACGTGCCGTCAATGAGAGAAGCCCTCCATTCAAAAGACCCGCTCATTGCCGACACCATCAAATACGCCCTGATGCTCGAAGGAACGGTACGGCAGACGGGAGTACACGCCTGCGGAATAGTCATCGGCCCCAACGACCTGAGCAACTACGTGCCGATCTTCACTTCTTTCGACAAGAACACGAACTCGGAACTGCTGGTCACCCAGTACGAAGGATCGCTCATCGAAGACGTGGGCATGATGAAAATGGACTTCCTCGGACTGAAAACCCTCTCCATCATCAAGGAAACCCTGGCCAACATCAAAACCGCCAAAAACGAAGACCTCGACATCAACGCCATCCCCATCGACGACGCCGCTACCTACGAACTGTGCAGCAGGGGCGATACCACCGGCGTCTTCCAGTTCGAATCGGACGGAATGAAAAAGTACCTGCGCGACCTCAAACCCGGACAGTTCGAAGACCTCATCGCCATGAACGCCCTCTACCGCCCCGGCCCGATGGACTATATCCCCGACTTCATCGCCCGCAAACACGGACGCCAACCCATAAAATACGACGTCCCTGCCATGGAACGACGCCTGAAAGAAACCTACGGCGTGACGGTATATCAGGAACAGGTGATGTTACTGAGCCGCGACCTGGCAGGCTTCACACGCGGCGAAAGCGACGAATTGCGCAAAGCCATGGGGAAGAAAATAAAGGAAAAATTGGACGCCATGAAACCCAAATTCGTCACCGGATGCAAAGCCAACGGATACGACGAAAAAACGGTGGAAAAAATTTGGACGGATTGGGAAAGTTTTACCCAATACGCCTTTAACAAGTCGCACGCCACCTGCTACTCATGGCTGGCCTACCAAACCGCCTACCTCAAAGCGCATTATCCGTCGGAATTTATGGCGGCAACGGTCAGCCACAACATCTCCGACATCAAGGAAATCACCAAAATCATGGAAGAGTGCCGCCGCATGGGCATCGAAGTGCTAAGCCCCGACGTAAACGAAAGCAACATGACCTTCACGGTAAACGGACAAGGCAACATTCGTTTCGGACTGGGCGCCATCAAAGGCGCAGGCAAAGGCGCAGTAGCCTCCATCACGGAGGAACGCGCCAAAGGAGGCCCCTTCAAAGACATCTTCGACTTCGCGGAACGGGTCAACCCGCAATCATGCAACAAGCGCGTAATGGAAGCGCTGGCGCAGTCGGGCGCATTAGACAACCTGAACATTCCCCGCGAAATCTTCTTTGTAGAAACCGCCCCGGGAGAAACCTTTACGGACGTGTTGCTGCGTTTCGGCAGCAAAATGCAAGCCGACCGGCAAATAACGCAAAAGTCGCTCTTCGGAGGAAGCAACGCCATCGCCGTGACACGACCGGAAATCCCCCCAACGGAAGAATGGAACATTTTCGAAAAACTCAACCGGGAAAAGGAATATATCGGTATGTACATCTCCTCCCATCCGTTGGATCCATTCAGGTTTGAAATAGAACATTTTACCAACATGATGCTCGCCGAACTGCACGACCTGTCGCCACAGGAAGGAAAAGATTTTATCGTGGCCGGATTGGCCGTCGCCGCCCGCGATGCCATCTCCAAAAGCGGAAAACCATGGGGAATGCTCACACTGGAAGATTTCAGCGGATCGCACGAATTTCGCTTTTTCGGCAAAGACCACGAAACCTACCGGACTTATCTCAAAGAAGGACTGCCGCTGCTTATCAAAGGCAGCTTTCAACGGAACTTCCGCAACGAAATCGAACCGAAAATCAAAAACATCACCTACCTGAGCAATGTAAGAGAAAATGCGCTGAAAAGTATCACCCTGAAAATACCCATACAAGTGGTTTCGGAAGAACTAATCATGCAGATTGACGACCAAATCGTGAAAAATAAAGGACACGTATGGGTGAAAATTCAACTTATGGATACAGGCAACGAGCAGACGGTAACCCTGTTTTCACGAAATGCAAAAATCCAAATGAATGACGAATTTATTGATTTTCTGGGAAAACAGCAAATCGGATTCAAACTAAACTGACGGGCGTGCGACGTAAAAGGGCGTATTTCAAATGGTCACATTCAGCGGAAGCCCTGCGATTTAAGACCTGTTTAGCAGGCCGTTTCAATTCTGCCATTTGCCTGTCTTTTTCTTCAATCGCTTTAGCCTGTTCTTCGATGGTTTGCTTCTGTTCCCTGTTGGGCTTTCCGTAAAGGTCTCGATAATGCGTATGGATTCCTCTTCCTTCGCTATTTCTTCGCGTTCTTCCGGATCGGCGATCATCTCGTGCAGAAGTGAGGTGATGAACCGGTTGGGAAAATGCCATTAATAAAACTTCGACCGCATGTCTTTTATCTCGGCGGCTTTGTTGATCGCCTGTAAGGATTCCGACATGGAACGGTTAACAGAAGTAGCGGATAAGCGCATTTTGGCTTCTTCGAGAGAGGCGCTGTCGGCAAGAGCCGTGATCTGCTTTACCGTTAGCAGGAATACGCCGTTAGACCCTTCGATCGGCGGGGATATCTTGCCTTCATCCAAGGAGATGGCGGCGGCGATCAATTTTGGTTCGATACCTGCGCCGGGTACGGAAAAGGAGGAAAAAGTAATGCCTGTAGCCGATTCGACGGGCAACTCCAATTGCAGGGCTAAATCGCCGAATGAGGCGGCTTTTTGCACCGTTTCGGATAGCGAGGCTGCAATTTGTTTGGCTTTCTTCTCTTTTCTCACGGCAAGGCTCACTTCCGACTGCACCTGTTCCAATGATGCATGGCCTTTTTTGCGAATTTCTTTCAAACAGGCGATTACGAATGCGTTCGGCAAGTTGAACACATCCGAAACATCGCCTTTTTGGGCTTCATACGCCCAGCGTACCACAGGCCGTGCAGAAGATAATCCCGCTATCTGGCGGTCGTTTTCGCCAAGATGACCGGCAACCCGTTTATTCAGGTTCTGAGCGGTAATGGCGGCATTGAAACTTTCTTCCGTCCGGTTTTCCATTGCAAACTTGCTGGCTTGCGAATACAGGCCTTGTTCCGTACGCGAACTTGCGCTGATACGATGCTGTAAAGTGGCAATCTGCACTTTTTTCGTTTCGCGCCCGCGCTCGGTCACTTGTCCGATAAAGATACCCCCTTGCGGCATTTCCACTTTCAGCGCTTCGTTTTTTTTCAAATCGAAAAGTTGTGCAAATATAGAGCCGGCCGCAGTTGTACTTTCCTGAATCCATCCCAGGTCGCCACGGTTGTTGGCTACTGCCGGGTCGGCCGAATATTTCAGCGCCAGACTGGTGAAATCGCCGCCGCTTTCAATGGCGTTTTTGATACTGTCTGCCAATGCCGACAGACGCGCAACGTCCTGTTGCGACTGCTGGCGGGGGACAAGAACAATCTGACGGGCTTTTACCGAATCCGGACGGTTTTCAATTTTGACAAGCCGTACCAGTTTCAGGACGTCGCTTTCCTGATAGGGGCCTGCCATATCGCCTTCCGTTCCGTCAAACAGTTCCGTCACCTGAACCGGAAGTTCGTCTTTGGTGTAGAATTTCGCATCAAACGGAACATGTGAATTACTCTTGACAAACATTGCCGCATCCTCGGCTTTTTCAAAGTCGGGTTTTATCTTTTCCATCCATTTGTCGGCAGCCGCACGGTCTTCTTCCGACGGGACGATATTGAAAACAACGTATTCGATGTCGCGGGAAGTGTTTTGTTCCCACTGTTGCCTGTTCGCCTCGTAATATTTTTTCAGGTCCGAGCGGGTCAGGCTGACGGTACTGTCGGCGATGCTACTGTATGGCCGCATGATATAGTCGAAATCTACTTTTTTGTTGATTTCGGTATTTTCATTTTCTACTATGAATTTCGGAGTGAAAAACCCTTTCGAGATGAGGCCGAAATATTTTTGTGTGTAACGTTCTTTCAGCAACTCTCTTTCCAGCATGTTCCATTCGGCAGATGCTACGGGATCGGAATCTTTGTTCCTCAAGAAGTTGACGAGTATGCTCCTGTCAAACTCGCCGGTTTGCGGATTCGCGAATGCCGTTATACCCCTGATGGTAGGGCTTGGATTGGGGCCTTGCACCAAATCGAAAAGCTCTTCCGGAGATACCGTCAATCCTATTTTTTTATATTCCTGAACGGTGATTTCCTCGTTGAGCATGGCTTGCCATGCTTCCTCCCGTATCATGTCCTGCATACGATCGTCAAGATTGCCGCCCATACGTTGCTGATAGTACTGAGTCCGTTCCTCCACTTTTTGTTCGTATGCCTGGTAGGAAATCGTTTTCCCGTTGATTTTAACAATGTCATAATTGCTGCTTCCCCGCGGAACAAAGTCGCCCAATATAAAAGCCAGCAGCGAAATACCGATCACTACCGATACAATGATACCGCCTTTTTTCCTAATATCTTCTAATACTGCCATATAAACTGCAAAAAATATAAAATTCAGGTCTAAAAATTACGGCACGAAGATATGAAAAATAGCAATACGAAAGATGCAGGCTAAATCTTTTTTTGGAAATAGTTCAATCAACAAAGAAAATCAGTTGCAGATTTAAGGTATTTTTTTTATTTTTGTGAAAACACTTTAAAAATCTTGAATTAAAAGATTTTTGCACAGAAACGATAGTTATGGTTTGGAATATGGTCTTTTCATTTTTCAGATTTTTCAACATGCGGGAAATACTGTTGTTGACAGTGATAAGTGGCTGTACATCCCTGCATGAGGGGCTGAATGATACATTACGGTTGTTGCCGGACAGGAGGGAATATGACGTAGCATTGAAGGAAAGGAATACAGAGAATTTCAGACAGTTACCGACACTGAAAAATCTGCTGCCGCGACAGCAAAAAGAAAACGTATCACTGCAAAGTCCGGCGTTCCTCTGTTTCGGGGAAAGCAATACTTCTTCCGCCTGCCGGTTTATCCGGTCTGCCGTTGAAGACGCCTTGTTCTGCAACGCCCGTTACCGCATACCGGAACTCTCCGCCTCTTACTCCGTCGCCAATGCCACCTGCCGGCAAGAGAACAAGAAACAACCGGCACAACTGTTCAAACTACCGATCCTCACCGGCGTGCTTTCGGTAATGCTGATCGTCGGGCTGATCTTTTTTTACCGGCAGTATCAACGGCTGTCGCGTATGCGCCGGAAACTGTCGGCCACCTGTCAGGAACTGAACGACCTGAACGACAAACTTATCTCATCCAACAGCAACTTGCAGGAATACAGTCTCGTAAAAGAAGAATATATCGCTCGCTTTTTCGACGTTTGCTCGGCTTATGTGAACAGGATAGAAACCTACCGCCGCATACTGCACAAACATGCCAGACAGGGGCAAATGGACAAAATATTGAAAATGATCGAATCGGACGCCGTAAAAGAGGATGTAGAAGAACTTTACCGAAAATTCGACGCCGTTTTTGTAAGCCTGTACCCCACTTTTGTGAATGATTTCAACGCCATGCGTCCGAAAAGCGAAAAAATCGTCCCGAAATACGGGGAACTGATGAATACCGAATTGCGTATTTTCGCTTTGATACGGTCAGGTATCAACGACAGTGCAAAAATAGCGTCTTTCCTGCGCTATTCCCTGAGCGCCATTTACAACTACAGGGTAAAGGCGCGAAAATGCTGCAATGTCGACCGGAAAACATTTGATAAAATGATAATGAAAATCGGAAACACACAGGTCGAATACAGCATAAAATAGCTACTTTTTTTCACACATGTAAATCATCATTCACAGGTTTACAGCCATTTTTCAGTTCATACGCACTACTTTTTTACTACTCCGGGTTTCGGGCGGGTATTTACATCGTAACTTTGTTTTCGTTGAACTAACGCCTTTTGATTTTTTAATTTAAACTTAATACTATAAAATATGAAAACACAGGAAAACAAAACAAGGCCTTTGGCAGCCATATTATTGTTGACGGCTGTTTTTCGGTTATCGGCGCAGGCGCAACATACAGTTGAAGGCATGGTAAACGACGGCGGCGGCGATCCGTTGCCGGGTGTGAACATCACTGTAAAGAATACAATGACGGGCGTAATAACCAATTCCACAGGAAATTATGTCATCACGGTTCCTGACAACGATGCGGTGCTGGTATTTTCTTTTGTAGGCTATGCTACACAAGAAATTACGGTAGGCAACCGGAACAAAATAGATATTACACTTGAAGAGAGTACTCAGAAAATCGAGGAAGTAGTGGTGATCGGTTACGGAACGGTAGCCAAAAAAGACGTGACTACTGCCGTAGCGACGGTATCGTTGAAAGACCTCGACGAGCGTCCGATTATCTTGGCGGAGCAAGCCATTCAGGGAAAAGCGGCAGGTGTGAACGTTTACCAGCCGAACGGTTCGCCGGGAGCCGGCATGGTCGTCCGCGTGCGGGGAACGACCTCGTTCAACGGCAGCAACGACCCCTTGTATGTAGTGGACGGCATACCGGTGGACAACGTGAATTTCCTCTCGTCCAACGACATTGCCGGTATGCAGATTCTAAAAGACGCTTCTTCGGCAGCCATTTACGGATCACGTGCTGCCAACGGTGTGATACTCATTACTACCAAGCAAGCGCAGGAAGGCGCTAAGGTGACTATCAGCGCACAGATAGGCTTCAATCAGGTAATCAACAGTATCGAATCGCTCAATGCCGCACAATACAAGGAACTGATGGACGAAATCCGCCCCGGCGCCGTACCGGAAGGCACTACCGACCAAACGGACTGGTTCAATGAAGTGTATGGCACCGGCGTCACTCAAAATTACCAATTACAGATATCCAACGGCAACGACAAATCGCGGTATTTCCTGTCGGGCGGCTATCTTGACGAAAAGGGCGTCATCGGTTCCGCATTTTTCCGAAGATATAATTTCCGTGCCAATATGGATAATCAGGTAAGAAAATGGCTGAACGTCGGCGCTAATATCTCTTATTCGGACAATTCGAGCAACGGGATAGTGACCGGACAAGGCTCCAACCGCGGCGGGATAGTGCTGGCGGTGGTAAATCTGCCTACAGCCGCTCTCATCAAAGACGAAACGACCGGACTGTACAACCGAACCTTTTTCGGACAAAACATTACCAATCCTCTGGAAGCCATCGAAAACGGCAAGAACAGCAAAAATCGCGAAAACCGTCTGATTGCATCGGGTAACGCAACCATCACCTTCCTGCCTTCGCTGAACCTGAAATCCTCCTTCGCCGTAGACCGGCGCAACAGCGTTTCAACGAGCTTTACTCCGCCGGTACACGGCATCGACCGCGACGATTGGGGATCGGCAGGAGATACCCGTAGCATGAACACTCTGTTGATTTTCGACAATGTGCTGACTTTCAAAAAATCATTCAACAAACACCATCTTGAAATGATGGCGGGCAGTTCGTGGACTGACGCCGAATACTCGCAGAGTTACGTGAACGGCACACATTTCAGAGATGCTTCCATTCACACCCTCAACGCGGCTAACAAAATCGACTGGAACAATACCGGCTCCAACGCCTCGCACTGGGGAATCATGTCGATTTTCGGACGTATTGCCTATAACATCGACAGTAAATACATCATGACCGTCAATGTACGCGAAGACGGCTCGTCAAGGTTGCATCCCGACTACCGCTGGGGTGTTTTCCCGTCGTTTTCGGCAGCGTGGCGCATGTCGTCCGAAAGTTTCATGCAAGGAATCGAATGGCTGGATGACCTGAAAATACGGGGCGGCTGGGGACAAACGGGCAATCAGTCCGGCATAGGCGATTATGCCTATCTGCAACGCTACAACATCAGCCGGCAAGCATGGTTCGACCCCGGAAAAATCGATGCAGTACCGCTGATCACGCCGGCTAACCTCAGAACTGCCGACCTCACTTGGGAAACAACCTCCCAAACCGACATAGGCATAGATGTGGCACTGTTGCGAAGCCGGCTTAACCTGACGGTAGATTATTACGTCAAAAATACCGCCGACATGCTGATGTACGTATCGCTGCCCGCCGGTGCAGCCGCAGCCGACAATATCGTCAGGAACGAAGGAGAAATGACTAACCGGGGAATCGAAATAACCGTCAATTCGCGTAATTTCACGGGCCACTTCTCATGGAACACCGATTTTAACCTGTCATTCAATAAAAACAAACTGAAAAGTCTCGAATTGCAGAAAATCTACTACGACGCCGAAACAACCGATGCTTTCCATCAGACGCGCGTGGTACGCAATGAACCGGGACGGGCGCTCGGCGGTTTCTACGGATACATCAGCGACGGAGTTGATCCGCAAACAGGCGAGCTGATGTATCGCGACATCAGCGGGGACGGGAAAATTACAGCCACAGACAAAACTTATATCGGCGATCCGAATCCTGACTTTATTTTCGGACTGACCAATGCTTTTTCGTATAAAAACTTTAACCTGAACATCTTTATTCAAGGCGCCGTCGGCAACGATATTTTCAATGCCTCCAAAGGCGATACGGAAGGAATGTACGACCTTAAAAACCAGTCGATAGAAACACTGAAACGCTGGAGAACGCCGGGACAAGTTACCGATGTTCCCAAAGCCGGCTTCAACCTGCAACCTTCCTCCTATTTCGTTGAAGACGGGAGTTATCTTCGCGTAAAAGATATTTCACTATCCTATAATTTCAAAAACGGTTGGCTGAACAAAATGGACGTTTCACGTCTGCAACCCTATGTTACGGTGCGAAACCTGTTGACCTTCACCGACTACAAGGGTATGGATCCCGAAGTAAACCAGTGGGGAAACAGCGGCGCCGTACAAGGCGTCGACTGGGGTACTTACCCGCACAGCCTGTTCTGTGTTTTCGGTATAAATGTTGAATTTTAAAATCGTAAAACTATGAAAACCAATCATGTATTATTTATCGCATGTATGTGCCCGCTGGCGTCCTGTTCGCTGGACTATGATCCGCTGGATACTTATTCGGACGTCACCGAAGGAACCGTCAATAATAACGCGGCGGTAATATTCAAGGACAAGGCTGCCGCAGTATTGCACCGGCAAACGCTGCTTAACCTGTTTAAAAACGGTCAGGAATACTGGTATCTCGACATGCTGTTGCTCGCCGATTCACATTCCGACAATGCTTATGCCGGCTCACCGGGAGCAGAAACCACGCCTTTTGAAGTAAATTCCATTGACGGATCAAACTCCAACCTGAAACGCGACTGGACAAGCCTGATGGCAAATGTGGCGCAGGCCAACCGATTGATATCCGGTATTGATGGGGTGAACGATCCGGCGCTTACCGACGCCGAAAAACATCAGTACAAGGCCGAAGCAAAAATACTCAGAGCAATGGTCTATTTTGACATGGTAAGGATGTGGGGCAATGTGCCTTTGATCACCACCCTTGCCGGAGATATCACCTCCGAAACCGTCGCAAGCGTTTATCCGGAATATTTTCCGCCTCAAACGGGGGAAATCGAAGTCTACCGTCAAATAGAAACCGATCTTCTCGAAGCGCTGGCGTATGCGCCGGATAACCATCCCGCCGACAAAACCATGCTCTCCAAATCTGTCGCCCGTGCATTGCTGGCAAAAGTGTATGCCGAGAAACCGTTGCGCGACTATGACAAGGTCATCCGGTATGCCGACGAACTGGCGTCCGACGGCTTCGACCTGACGGACAATTACAGCGATCTCTTCGGCGTGACGCTCGAAAATCCAAACCAGCCGCCGTCGCAAACCAACAAAGCCATCGATGCGAAAGCGCGAAACACGAAGGAAAGTATCTTCGAAGCGCAGTTCTTCCCCGGCGACGGCAACTGGGCGACATGGATGTTCGGACGACAACTGGACAACTGGACAAACGCTTTCGAATGGGCAAAATGGATTACTCCTTCACGCGACCTCATCAAGGCGTTCAACAGCGAAAACGGCGACCGGCGCTATGCGGAATCAGTGGCGTTTTACGCCTGCGGATGGAACGTCTATTACCCCGCCGAACATTACGCTTTCATGTACAAATGCCGCAGCGCTTTCAACAGCATTATTAAGATCAGATATGCCGACATCCTGCTGCTAAAAGCCGAAGCGCTTATCGGCAAAAACAATTTCAGCGGCGCGGAAGCAATCATCAACCGGACGCGCCGGCGGGCAGGATTAAGCGACCTGCCGGCGTCGGCAACCGCCAACAAGGAGGCTATCCTCAACGCTTACCTGAAAGAACGCCGGCTCGAACTGGCTCTCGAAGGACAACGATGGTTCGACCTCGTACGCCTAAACAAGGTGGAGGAAGTGATGAACGCAGTGTACGGCACGGACGAAGGACGCTTCGCTCAAGTGTATCCTTTCACCGAATTATCCTATAAACTGCCTGTTCCGCAGGAACTGATCGACCAAAATTCAAACCTTGTTCAGAATCCCGGATATTAACCCCTAATGTCAGGAATCTATTTTTTAGAACGACATGTACCTCATTGAAGCAGATCAATTTCATGGGGCTGTCTCAAAACCGAGTCAGCCTCTTTTTAACACAGATTTTCATGTATAAATTCCGATGAGTGTATTTCAAATTGTCTCATTCTTTTTTCTTGTGTGCGGAGAAATTTTGTGCATGAATGCAAATCCCTTTAACCCAACTTGGCAAAAATCACTCCCAAAACAGCGGACAATTTAGCCGTTTGCCGAGGATGCAAACTTCTATACCGTTAATAATAAGCGTATTACAAAATTGAGTTTCAAGAAAAGTCGTTTGTAGTCCCAGAATATTTTCAATAGGCATTGTTACGTCAGGAAAAAGTATTATCTTTGCGGAAATTTTTGGTGCTATTTTTTATATAAAATCTTCTTTATTAAGAAGATAGATAAAAGCAATCCGAAAAAGGGCAGGGTATATTTTACATACCGTTTGTGTGAATCCTATCGTACTCATGGAAAAACTGTTAGACACTCCTGTATCAGCAATAACTCCTGAAAAGGCAGAGTATACACCGGATATTCAAAGAGTTGATGTGAAATCCATAGAAAATGAAGACAGTCGTACTTTCGGATGCGAATGGATGGCTAAACAGATGGCCGACCGCTGTGGTTTGACGGATTTCCTGTCACAATTGACAGATAATCATCGTATAGCACAGTTAATGTTAGCCGAGATTATTTGCCGTATGTCACATCCTTCATCGGAAGCGGAGAGCAGTCGCCGGATGTCCTGCGAAAGTTCGCTGTGCGAAATACTTGGACTGCTCAAATATCCGACCCACAAGGAATTATACGCAGCAGCCCGGCATCTGTATGCACATAAAACGGAAATAGAAACATTCCTGGGTGGTGATGTAAAAAGCATGCTGATATAAAAATTTGGCAATCAGGCTAAAAAGGAGTATTTTTGCAAAATGGAAATAACAATAACTCTCCATTGTCCCGATTGCCAAAGCACAAAAGTAAAAAAAAACGGCAAAAAGATATCGAAAAAGCAGAATTATTTGTACAAAGCATGTGGTCGTCAATTTATTGGCGACCATACCCTGTGTTATAAAGGATGTCATTCCGGTCTGATACAAA
>JAIRLS010000236.1 GCA_031259205.1 Bacteroidales bacterium
AATAAACAGAAACAGGAGTATGGGAATTGATACGGATTTATTTTCCTGTTTCGCCGAATTTCTCTATTTTTGCCATTATTCGTTTGCGATGAAATGGACGACAACTCATTTTGATTTGCGTAAGTTTGCAAGATGGGCGGGAGGTTTGCTGGGCTGGGGAGCAGGAGGCGCTGCGGGCGGAATAGCCGGATTTATCATCGGCGCGGTTATTGACAATATCCGTGTTCCTCCCTTTGTGGATACCCGAAGACCTGCCTTGGGCGTTTTTTCGACAAGCCTGCTGACGTTGATTGCCGTTGTTGTGCAGGCCGACGGAAAGATGTTGCGGTCGGAACTGGACTATGTCAAGCGCTTCCTGCGGCAAAATTTCGGTTTGGCCGAACAGAAAGAGGCGCTGCATACTTTGCGCGAGTTGCTTGACGGACATCCTTCCCTTCAGGTTGCGTGCGGGCAGGTACAGCGTTTTCTCGACCGACGGGAATGTACGCAACTGGTTTCGTTCCTGTTTGAGTTGGCGGCCATTGACCATCCGGCGTCGGAGGCCGAACGGCGGGCGGTCAATACCATAGCCGATCTTTTGGGCGTCCATCGGGAGACTGCCGCGCCATCCCAGCAGAAAACCCTCATCCATGCCGCTTATGCGGAATTAGGCCTTCTTCCTCAGGCTACCGTCAAGGAAATCAAGCAGGCATACCGGATGCTGGTCGTGAAATATCATCCCGACAAGACGGCTTATCTTGGGGAATCCGTTAAAGCAGCAGCCAGCGAGCAATTCCTGAAGATCAACAAAGCATACGAATGGATAAAAAAAGAACGTCATTTTTCATGAATCGTGTATGATTACATTAAGAGCAATAGAACCCGAAGACCTTACGCTACTGTATATCTGGGAAAACGACCGTAGCGTATGGCGCGTGAGCAACACGCTGGCGCCCTTTTCCAAAGCGCTGTTACAGCAATATATCATGTCCGACCCGAGCAATATCTTTGTACACCGGCAACTGCGGATGATGATCGACTTGAAAGGCGCCCAACGGCGAACGGTGGGCGCCGTTGACCTGTTTGATTTCGACGCCGTTCACCGGAGAGCAGGCACAGGCATTCTGATTGCAGCGGAAGAAGACCGGAAACAGGGATTCGCTTCCGAAGCCGTCCGGCAAATCATTGATTACAGTAAGCACGTGTTGTTTCTGCATCAATTGTACTGCAATATAGCGGCAAGCAACACCGTCAGCCTGCATCTGTTTGAAAAAACCGGATTCTCCATTTCCGGAGTGAAAAAAGAGTGGTTGAAAACAACCGATGGATGGGAAGATGAATTATTTTTGCAACTCCAACTCGACCATGAATGAAAATAAAGGAAAAATACGAAGTATCGGGTATGCACTGCGCCAACTGCGCCGCCAGAATAGAAAAAACCCTGTCGGCAACAGCCGGCGTTGACTGTGCCGTTGTCAATTTTGCGCTGGAAAAATTAGTCGTATCATACGATACCGACCGGATTGCCGAAACCGATCTAATACGTATCGTTCGCCGGCTGGGGTTTGAACTTCTCCCCGCCGGCGAGCGTTCTCCGGATTTCCGCCGGTTGCTTGTTTCTTTGATTGTCTCTGCGGCGCTTACATTGCCTCTTTTGTTGTCCATGCTGTCCATGTTGCCGAACATCCGGATACCGGCGCCGGATTTCCTCCATTCCGGCACGGTACAACTTCTTCTGACCTTCCCGGTACAGTTTGTCATAGGAATGCGTTTCTACCGCGGCGCCTTTTATGCGCTGCGTTCGCACAGCGCCGACATGAACGTCCTGGTTGCCTTGGGTACGTCGGCTGCTTTTGGCTACAGCCTGTTTAATCTTTTTTTCTCCGGTGAAAAAGAACCGCATCTCTATTTTGAATCGGCAGCCATGATCATCACCTTTGTGTTGCTGGGAAAGACGCTGGAAGCCATCGCCAGGGGGCGTGCGTCCGATGCGGTGAGGAAACTGAAAAAACTTCAGGCGCCCGTTGCAAGAATCCTCCGCGAAAACAGGGAAATAGAGATACCTGTGGAAAATCTCCAAGTGGGAGATACGGTGGTGGTACGCCCGGGAGAAAACATTCCCGCCGACGGCGTCGTCACGGAAGGACAGACGTCGGTGGACGAATCCATGATGTCCGGAGAACCGTTGCCTGTCGAAAAATCCGCAGGAGATACCGTTACAGGCGGTACTGTCAACCGGAACGGCGCTATCGTCTTCACCATCCTGAAAACAGGAAACGAAACCATGCTTTCGCAGATCATACGCATGGTGGAAAATGCACAAACCGGTAAAGCGCCCATACAAAGCCTCGCCGACAGGGTCGCAGGGGTATTTGTCCCCGTCGTCGTACTGATTGCCGTTGTTACCTTTGTCGCGTGGCTGTTGATTTCCGGACAGTTCAACTCCGCCCTTCTCAGCGCGGTAGCGGTGTTGATCATTGCCTGTCCCTGCGCACTGGGACTGGCCACCCCCACAGCCATCATAACAGCCACCGGCAAAGCCGCCGAAAACGGCGTCCTCTTTAAAAGCGGCGATTCGCTGGAAAGCCTCAGCCGAATACAAATGCTGGTATTCGACAAAACAGGCACCTTGACGGAAGGACAACCGGTGATGAACCGTTTCGAACCGCTGGAAGGCGAAAGAAAAAACTTGCTGCTGATGGCCGCCGTTGCCGAGAAACACTCGGAACATCCGCTGGGACAAGCTATTTTTCAAGCTGCATCCGGCGAACTCAACAGGGATATCCCCTCGCCGGAGTTCTTCGAAGCTATTCCCGGCAAGGGTATCACGGCTGTCTTCAACAGGAAAAAACTGCTTATCGGCGCTCAAAGGCTGTTTACCGACCGTCATCTGCCGGAAACAGTCGTGCAGCGCTTCCTTTCATTCGAACAACAGGGAGAAACCCCGATACTGATGACCGTCGACGACCGACCGGCCGCCATAATCACCGTTGCAGACAGAATCAGACCCGAAGCCGGCGAAGTGATCGACGCTCTGCACAAAATGAACATCGCTACGGCAATGCTGACGGGCGACAGCCGTCGCGCAGCCTCCTTCACAGGACAACAGTTGAACATGGACAAAGTGCTGGCGGAAGTGATGCCCGACGAGAAAGCCGCACACATCGAAAGGCTGAAAATGGAAGGGAAAAAAACGGCCATGATGGGAGACGGTATCAACGACGCACCGGCGCTGGCTACTGCCGACGTCGGAATAAGCATAGGATCGGGAACAGACATCGCTATCGAAACGGCAGACATGATTCTCATGCGAAACAACCTGAAAATACTACCCTTTGCCATCCGACTGTCGAGAAAAACCATCCGGAAAATCAAGCAAAACCTTTTCTGGTCATTCATCTACAACGTGGCCATGATTCCGGCAGCAGCGCTCGGATTCCTTCATCCGGGAATTGCCGGCGCGGCCATGGCGCTCAGTTCCGTTTCGGTAGTGCTCAATTCGCTAAGCCTCAAACGGACGATGATCCCAAAAGACTGAAAAA
>JAIRLS010000328.1 GCA_031259205.1 Bacteroidales bacterium
TCAGGCGTTTTTCTGTTGACGTTGTTCCCCTACGGGGAACGGGGACACATCATACGCTTTTTCTACTGATATGAATGCCCTGACGGGCAATGCACAAAACTGTGCCGTGTGCAGTATAACCATAAAAAGCGGTTGCCGATGGTAATATCTGCACCGCTCAAACCGAAAACTGCCATTTTGTCACTAAAAGCGAGGACGTTGTCAGTAAAAGTGAGGAAATTCTCGCTCCGAGCGAGGATTTCCTCACTCGGAGCGAGGATGTTGTCACAAAAGCGAGGACGTCCTCACTCCGAGCGAGGATTTCCTCACTCGGAGCGAGGACGCTGTCACAAAAAGCGAGGAAGTCCTCACTCGAAGCAAGGACGCTCCCGCTTGGAGCGAGGACGACATTCATTTTCCATTCCTACGGTTGAAAAATCTGTAAAATATCGTCTTTTTTCAATGAAAGGGTATAAATTTCGTTGGTTTTTTCCGGTTGTACGGGCTGTTTGTTGACCAGGAAGGAGTAGTCCGTATCCGAAACAGGCATTTTCAACCGGAATTGATGGTCAATGTGAGCTTTTATACGGGCGGATGTGAGATGTTTGTCAGCCCATGCCGCCGATATTTCCAGCCCTCCGCGCGCCCGTAATCCATCGAAAGAGCCACTGGAAAAGACGTCGGGAAGGGCAGGCAATAAATCAACCGTGCCGGCATGGCTTTGCAGAAACATCTCTGCTATTCCCGCACAGCCGCCGAAATTTCCGTCAATTTGAAAAGGCGGGTGTGCGCAAAAAAGATTCGGATAGCTTCCTCCTCTGCCGGTATAATTGAATTCGGAGGTAAATGTGGGTTCCAACAGTCTTTGCAACAGGAGATGTGCGTGATTCCCATCTCCCAATCGCGCCCAGAAGTTGATTTTCCACGCTCGCGACCATCCGGTGCCGCTATCTCCTCTTTTTTCGAGTGTTTTGCGGGCTGCTTTCGCCAGATCGGGCGTACCGGCGGGCGTGATCTGATTTCCCGGATGTAATCCGTATAAATGAGATACGTGTCGGTGTTGGGGTTCGGGTTCTTCGTATTCTTCCAGCCATTCCATCAGGCGACCGTCGCTGCCGATACGGGTCGGCGGAAGTTTGACGATTGTCTGCCGTAAACGGGTTCTCAATTCATTGTCCACATCAAGTATGGTCGATGCGGTAACGGTATTTTCGAACAATTCGCGCAGCAATTGGTTGTCCATGGTGGCCCCCATGCAGACGTTGGCTGTTTTTTTCGTGCCGGGCATGTAAAAAGCGTTTTCGGGCGAGCTGGTGGGCGCCGTCACCAGCCATCCGTGTTGGGGTTCGGCGATCAGTATGTCGAGAAAAAATTCCGACGCTCCTTTTAATACGGGATAGATTTGTTGCAGATACTGTTTATCCGGATTGTATTCATAATGTTCCCACAGATGGGCGCAAAGCCATGCCCCGCCGGTATTGGTAGCTCCCCATGCGGGGTGTTCTCCGGGGGCAGTGAATTTCCATATATTGGTTATCACGTGGGCTACCCATCCGTTAGCTTCGTAGAAAGTCATGGCTGTTTTTTTCCCGGATTCTACCAGATTTCCGGTCAGTCGTATCAACGGGCGATGCAGTTCTGCCAGATTGGTTATTTCCACAGGCCAGTGATTCATCTGAACATTGATATTCATGTGATAATCGCCGTTCCAGGGCGTGTGAACGGTATTGCACCACAGGCCTTGCAAATTGGGTGGCAATAAATTGGGACGTGTGCTGGAAATCAGCAAATAGCGGCCATATTGAAAATACAGTTCCACCATACCGTTGTCCGACGGGTCTGTTGCGTAGGCGATCAGTCTTCTGTCGGTGGGCATCGTATCTGTGCCGGATACGGATGACGACAAGCTGAGGCTTGCACGATTGAACAACTCCTGATAGGTGGAAGTGTGCCGCGCTTTCAAGGAAGTGTATTTTTCTATTTTCAATGCCTTGTCCAGCGATTCGCGGCATTTTTTTTCAATGTCCGCGACTTTGTAATCCGTTGCCGCAGCGACGACGATCAACGCTTCCTGTGCTTCCGACACTTGCAACTGTTTGTCGGTCGCCGACAATTTTCCTCCTCCGCTCAGTTTTACGGCAACCCTCGTTTGGTAGCGCATTCCCCGACCATCGGTTCCGTTGTTTAACTGTCCCGACATCACCAGTTCATTTCCGTCGGTTGTCGTGGAAAAGGCTTGGGGACGGTCAATGCGTACGGCGAAGCCGAGCGCTCCCACATCGGAGGCATGAAGCCTGATGATCAGCACGTCGTTTTCAAAGTCGGCAAAATATTCTCTCGTGTATTTCACCTCGTCCAAAATATAGGATGTGCGTGCCACAGCATCGTTCAGTGAAAGCGAGCGCCTGTAGTTCGTGATCCGGCGATCGCCGTCCGGATAGCGATAATCAATGTGAAGATTTCCCAATATTTGGTAGCTTCCGTAGGGGACATCCGCTCCGTTGCCTCTGCCGGAGCCTTGACCGCCACAAGTAAATGTACGATACATCAGTTCCTGTGCAAGGTCATTTCTCCCTTCCAGCAACCATTTGCGAATTTGCGGTAACGAACGGGCTGCTTCCGGATTGCCGGCATCCTGAACCCCGCCCGACCACAAGCTAATATCGTTGAGTACTATCGTTTCGCTGTCTGTCTTCGCATCGGGCATCATGCCTAAACGTCCGTTGCCCAAAGGTAAACATTCCTCCCATCGACCGGCAGGATGGTCGTACCACAAATCCAATGCGGATAAATTTTGGTAATCGACGGAAGAATTAACGGAACAGCCCCACAGGTTTCCGAGAATCAAAAGAATCGGATAAAATTGAAGTTTCATTTTTTGAAGTTTTAGAAAAGGCGAAGATAGCATTAAATTTTTAATTAATGTGAATTTGATGTAAGAAAAGGTTGAAAATATTAGGAAAAAAGATAAGAATTTCGTGTCGTTACGGCATTAACAAGCAAAAAATTACGAAACAAAATAGCTTATCTCTTATGGATGCAAATATAGTTAAAATCGGTTAATTCCTTTTTTGAGACGCTATGAAAAACAATTCTTCTGCCCTCCACGAATACACGAATGTAGAGGCGCACGGCGTGCGCCTGAATGTAGAGGCGAAAGCCTCTCGCCTGAAAAGCCATCCGCTTTGGAGAATGTGGAACGTCCTGAATTGAAAATCAACGCAGTCAAAGGGCGTAACTTTCATAACCGCAGGTCAACGACCTGCGGAAGCCCTCCATAGTTTCTTGGGGCTGTCTCAAAAGGGTATTAGCACGCAGATAACGCAGGGTTAATAGAGGAACGCAGATTTTTATTTTATGGATAATCAACTTCTTTCGTTTTGTACGCCTCGTTTTTACCTGTGCA
>JAIRLS010000032.1 GCA_031259205.1 Bacteroidales bacterium
ATCTCGTTCTCTTCGCCCATTACACACTACAAATACGAAGAGAAGGAAAAGCCGAAATACGCCGGTTTCTGGCGAAAATTCCCCACAGAAGATTTTCCCGAAATCGGCGGGCGGAAGATTGTCGCCTGCTTTGAGTTTGACCGTCCGGCGTCTTCCACGCTGGAAGTACGGGTTGCCCTTTCTGCCGTCAGCACAGCCGGCGCCCTGCACAACTTGAAGGCGGAAACCACAGGCAAATCGTTCGACCGGATACGCTCCGAAGCTTTGCAAAAATGGGATCGCGAAATGGCGCGCATCGACATTCAAGGTGCGTCCGACGACCGAAAAACCATGTTTTACACGTCACTCTACCATACATTAATCAATCCTTCTCTTTACATGGACGTCGACGGACAATACCGCGGCATCGACCACAACATCCATCAGGCCGGCGGATTTACCAATTACACCGTCTTTTCCGTCTGGGATACTTACCGGGCGTTGCATCCGCTCTTCAACCTGATTAACCGCAAGCGGAGCAAGGACATTGTCGAATCCATGCTGGCGCACTACGAACAAAGCGTACACAAGATGCTACCTGTCTGGTCGCACAATGGCAACGAAAACTGGTGCATGATCGGCTACCACTCCGTGTCGGTGCTGGCAGACGCCATCGCCAACGGGATTCCCATCGACCGGCGGAAAGCGTTGGAGGCTATGCAGCACACGGCCAACGTGCCTTATTACGGCGGATTAGACGATTACCTCCGGCGGGGCTACGTACCGGTGGACGTCAAAAGCGACGGGTCGTCCATGACGCTGGAATACGCCTACGACGACTGGACGATTTACCGTACCGCGCTGTCGGAAGGCCGGCCGGAGATAGCCGAGACTTACCGAAAGCGGGCGTTGAATTATCAAAACGTCTTTCGTCCGTCACTGCAATTTGTGAGCGCCCGTCTGAGCGACGGCAGTTGGAGAAAAGACTTCAACCTGTTGAGTACGCACGGACAGGGATTTATCGAAGGCAACGCCTGGAATTATTCGTTCTATGTGCCGCATGATGTGAACGGCTTGATACGGCAGATGGGCGGTGAGGCACAGTTTGTCAGGCGGTTGGATTCACTTTTCACCATGCGCCTGCCGGACGAGTTTTTTGCCGAGACCGAAGATGTGACTAAAGAAGGGATCATGGGAAACTACGTGCACGGCAACGAACCGAGCCACCATATCGCTTACCTGTACGCATGGACGTCGCAGCCATGGAAGACGCAGTACCGGGTACGCGAAATCATGAATCGCATGTATCGTGACGGCATCGACGGCTTATGCGGAAACGACGATTGCGGGCAGATGTCGGCATGGTATATTTTCTCGGCAATGGGTTTCTATCCCGTTTGCCCGGGTTCCGGACAGTTTGTCCTGGGGGCGCCCTATTTCCCGTATCTCAAGATAAATCTGGAAAACGGCCGATCCATTGTCATCAAAGCCGACAAGGTGAGTGACAAGATGTGTTATGTAAAATCCGTCAAACTCAACGGGAAACCTTATCACAAAGCCTTCATCACCGTCGACGACCTCAAAGACGGGGCGGAACTTGTTTTCGAAATGGCTTCCGCACCGAACAAAAAACGGACGTTCGGCGAAGACGAAAAACCATATTCCCTGACGAAATAAGCAACAAGCCGATAAATGTGAAAGAAACGGGCAAATTTCAAGCGTAACCCAGCAAACATGCAAAAAAAAACGCATTTTTTCGATATTGAGAATCAGGCGATTATCATTTTATTGCAAAAAAACATCTAAAAAATGTTGGTTTTGTATCGACAAAATATTACTTTTGTCGCAAATATTTAGATATGAAGTTAGTACTTAAAATAGCAACGTCTGTCCTCTTTCTGTTTGTCCTGAAAGTGTCTTATGGCCAAACGCTTATGGATTCACTTTCCTCACAGATGATCTTGCAGGAAATGGAGATTTCCATTGAGGACGATGAAGTGAGTATAGACTCGCTGATATCGCTTCTTAATGTCGGAAATATTGATTCGACAACCGTTCCTGCGGCCAAATTGTACGGTTATGTATGGAATAATCAGTTGGTCAATCCCTATCAGAAACGGATGGTGGACATGACGGATACCGTTTGTATTGATTTTTCTCAGTACTGCCATCCGAATAGAAATGTGGTGACCTCTGATTTCGGTTTCCGGCGTGGGTGGCGTTTTCATTACGGTATTGATACGCGACTGAAAGTGGGCGATTCCATCTGTTCGTCCTTCGACGGTATGGTGAGAATATCCAAACGGGGGAAGGCTTACGGTAATTACATTGTTATCAGGCATTTCAACGGATTGGAAACGGTATATGCTCATTTGAGCAAGACGATGGTACAGGTAAATCAAGTTGTACGCGCCGGCGAAATCATTGGTTTGGGCGGTAATACGGGTCGATCGACAGGGCCGCATTTGCATTATGAGATACGTTATCTGGGACAACCCATTGCCCCGCGCGATTTGATTGACTGGCAAACGTATTCGGCCAAATTTAACATGGCGGCGCTGGACGCGCAACATTTTGCCTATGTGAAGGAAATAGAGAAAATCCGGTATTATGTGGTACGGAAAGGCGATACTTTGTCGGGTATTTCGCTCAAGACAGGCGTAAGCATCAGCAAAATATGCCAGTTGAACAACATCAAAAAAACGTCTATCCTGCGAATCGGACAACGGTTAAGGTTTTCATGAGTAGGCTTGTTGGTAGGCTTTAATACGTGCGCATACCGGAAGGCGGCCTAATGCGACAAAACAGACTTGAGTTTGCCGTTTTTATTTTATTTCCCTGCTGATATAAGTTCCATAATCTTTTACAATAGGCACGTAATGCGCATCAAACAGGGGCGACGAAATGATAAAGTCGGCGGAGGCTCTGGTATCGGCAATCACTACATTGTAAAGCACCGCAATGCGCAGAAGGGCTTTCACATCCACGTCATGCGGTTGAGGTTGCATCGGATCCCAAAAAAAGATCAGGATGTCAATATCACCGTCGGATATCATGGCGCCTAATTGCTGATCGCCGCCGAGCGGCCCTGATTTCAGTTTGGTGATGTGCATGGTGCGTCTGTTATCGTTACTTTCCTTTTTCTGTGTCAGCGCTTCTTCTACCAGCCGGCCTGTCGTGCCGGTACAAATCAGTTTGTGCCTGATCAATATTTCCCAATTCCATTCCACCCATCCGATCAGGTCGGCTTTCCGGTTGTCGTGCGCTACTAACGCGATTCTTTTTATTTTTTCCATGAAAATAAATTATTTATGTTTTATGCATTCCATCATACAAAACTCGTGCTAAAAATGGTGTCATCAGAAAAAAAATCAATATATTTGCTTGCCGGTTTGAAACGGCGTTTAAAAAAGTGATAATGACGGGCGAAAGAAAGAATATTGTGACGGATCGTGATTTTTACACGCGAGATGTGTTGGAAGTAGCGCCATCGTTGGTGGGGAAGATATTGGCGTGTCGCATGGACGACGAGTGGTTACGATGGCGTATTACCGAAACGGAAGCCTACCGCGGCGAGGCTGATCTTGCCTGCCATGCGAGCAAGGGACGCACGGCGCGTACCGAAGTCATGTATCATCCTGGCGGCCTTATTTACGTTTATCTTATTTACGGGATGTACTGGATGTTGAATGTGGTGACCGGCGCAAAAGACGAACCCCAGGCCGCTCTGGTGCGCGGGCTGGAAGGCTGTTACGGTCCCGGACGGCTTACCCGAAGGTTGCATATCGACAAAAGTTTCTACGGCGAAGACCTCACGCAATCGCCCCGCATCCGGATAGAAGATGACGGCTTTATCGCCGAATATACGACCGCCCCGCGTATTGGCGTGGATTATGCCGGCGAGTGGAAAGACAAACACTGGCGCTATTCGTTAAAAATACCCTGCCTCCGACCTTCATGACCATTTCTTTGCCGGCTCTTTCCGTTGCGACATCAGCAGGGGAGATTCCAGTTCAACGCCTTCTTCCGTCAACACGCTCAGGATGTTCGAATTAAGTTCGGTAATGATGGTGGGAATATGGTCGGCGTCCAAAATGTAGGCATTGATTTCATAATGGTTGTAATAATCCTCCAAACCTAAATCCAGCACAAAAGGCTCGCGGTGAGGCAGTACCCCTCTTGTTCTTTTCGCCGCCCTGATAAGATATTCGTGCGCTTTCTGCCACGGAACTTCATAGCCTATCGCTACGTTGGTGTGGATAATCAGGCCGTAATCGCGTGCCGAAGCGCTGTAATTGGTAGTAGGCGAAGAAAGTACGAACGAATTGGGAATGGTGACGATTTCATTTTTGGTCGTCTTGATTCTCGTGACAAAAGAAGTCTTCTCGATGACGTTTCCTTCGGTTTCATTGAGTTTGATAAAGTCGCCGGCTTTGAACGACCGCATATATGTCATGATCAGCCCTGCAAGGATATTGCTGATGGCGCTGCTGGAGCCTAATGAAACAATCAAGCCGACAAAAATGGATATTCCTTTGAAAGTGCCTGTTTCTGCCCCCGGAAGAAGTGGAAAAATCATGGCAATCATAAAGGCATACAACAGGAATTTGGCGATATAATAGGTCGGCATTGCCCATTCGGTATAAAATCCCGGAATTTTTAATTTTTCGTTTTGAACTTCTTTGGCAATATAAGCGATCCCCTTTATCAAATATCTGATCAGCAACAAAATAATAACAATTGTAAAAAGGTTGGGAATATAATGAATGATCGCATAAAAAATGTGTTTGACCGGATCAACAATATAGCCTATTAATTTGGAAGCTAATGGTTTCGTTTGCGGGAAAACCGAAAAAAGAAGCGGGAAAAATATCAGTAATTGTATGAGAATAAGCAAATAACGAAACAGATTGATCAACATTGCCGCAAGATTCGCCTGACGGTTGGCGTTCAGTAGTTCGTAGTTGCTGAAAACGATAGGTTTAAACCATTTTTGGCGGTTGGTTTTGATCCGCAACTTCATTTTTCTGTAAAACAAGTTGATAAAATAGAAAACGAGGATGTTGATTGCCAGCACCAGCAAGAACAAACCTATTCTCTTGAAAACCTGCGTAAAACTGTTTTGAGTTTTCATGGATTTCAGGGCGGCTACAATACTTTCCCTCTGCATGTTGGCCAAAGAATCAAGGCTCATGTTCATCCGGAGGGCGTCATTGCCGGTAACGGAAGTCAACACTTTCCGGAGATACATGATGTCATACCGGCGGTCGTTCTCCAGATAATGCAGGCGGATGGAATCCTGTACGGCGTCTTTTGTCTTGACCAGCGAATTGATTGCTTTGGCGGCATTGGCAGCCCTTTCGGGAGCCGTCGCTTCCTCGCAGGCTTCATAATACATGAAAAGCGTATCGCCGTTTACTATCAAAGGCGCTCCCTGTGCGGATTTATGAAACGAGGGCGTCGTTATCTTCCGGATCGCCTGTCGTAACGAATCGGAAAGATATGTTTTCAATAATTCCCTGTACAAAATTTCGTTACTTTCCATTTGTCCAATCTGTTTCTCTAATTCGGCTATTCGTATTGAATCCTTTGCCACAGCCTTATTTTCGTCGTGCGAACTGACGGATTCCTGCGATTTCCCGAAAAAATCTTCTATCTCGGAGAATTGTGCATTTGAAACAGGTACGAACAAAAAACAAAGGAGAAAAGTAAAAAACAAATTTCTCATTTTTTATTTATATTTTTAATTATTATACACTTATACATAAACCAAGCCTCTATATTATGCTATAAATGTACAATTATTTGTTATATGAAAAAAATTATACGTTGCATTTGTTAAAATCCGAAAATAAACTTGTAATTTTGCAGCATCATATTCGAAGATGAACGATTTGTACACCACAAGAGGATGTTTCCATATACCTTCCGAAAATTCGGACGACAAACCTTCTCGGCAACTGCATTTTTGCTGTGGAAAGAATAAAATGGATGTATGTAACTGGATGGACGACCTGCCCAACGACGGCTCCGACCATCATTGGGTGGAAATCAGGTTCAAAAACGCGCGAAAGGCATATTACGTCAATAATACCGGTATTCCCTTAACCAAAGGCGATATTGTAGCGGTGGAAGCCTCTCACGGTCATGATATTGGCGTGGTTTCACTCACAGGGATGCTTGTGCCTTTCCAGATGAAGAATAAAAAAATCTCCGCATCCGGATTGAAAAAAATTTACCGGAAAGCCAAACCCGTAGATATTGAAAAATGGTTTCAAGCCATTGAGAAAGAACCGGAAGCCATACGCATGGCGCGCCAAATGGTGAACAGCCAGAATATTTCCATGAAAATCAGCGATGTGGAATATCAAGGAGATAAAACTAAAATCACCTTCTATTACGTTTCCGACGACCGCGTAGATTTTCGACAACTGATCAAGAACTTTGCCGAACATTTTAGGGTGCGTATTGAAATGAAACAGATCGGCGCACGACAGGAAGCCGGAAAAGTAGGTGGCATAGGCTCTTGCGGACGCGAACTCTGTTGCGCAAAATGGATGTCCTCCTTCGCTTCGGTGGCCACCAGCGCCGCACGCTACCAGGACATGACGCTCAACCCGCAAAAACTGGCGGGACAGTGCGGCAAACTAAAGTGCTGCCTCAATTTCGAACTGAAATACTACATCGAAAGCCAGAAAGATTTTCCCGATACCTCCATTCCGATAGAAACCGAACAGGGCAAAGCCCGCCACTTCAAAACCGACGTCTTCCGCCGTGTAATATGGTATTCGATCAGAGATGACAAGGACAAAGACAACATAAAATACATCCCGCTCGATGCGGATGTGGTAACGGAATTTCTCAAACAAAATCGACAAGGCATTAAAATAAAAGAATTGTTTGCCAGCAATGATGCACAAACCCTGACAAAGGCAAATATCAGCTATCTTAACGCGGCAGGAGAAGACAGCATCAGCCGCTTTGAAGAACGCCGCAAAAAAAGAAAAAAGAAAGAGAAAAAAACACCGCAAAATCAGGCGTCATCACAAAAAACGCCACCCGAAAACGGAAAAGAGAGCAAGCCGTCGTCATCCAAAGATAACGCCTCTAAAAATACCCGCCACCGTCGCCGCCGCCCACAAAAAAATCAGAACGAAAATGAAAAAAAATCTCATTCCTGACCGTATACACCAATGGCTGGTCATCGGGGCAGCCTCGCTCCTACTCGCCTCGTGCGACACAAACAAAGTGTACGAAGCCCATCTCCGTATCCCCGACGAAGGTTGGAAACAAAGCGACATAAAGCGTTTCGACGTACACGTCGCCGATACGGCAAGCGCTTGCAATATCTACGTTAATGTGAGAAACAACAACCAGTACAAATCAATGGAATTGTGGCTGTTTGTTTCCGTTAATGCTCCTTCGGGCAAACGACAGCGCGATACCTTACGCATCCTGATTGCCGACGAACACGGAAAATGGATCGGTAGCGGATTAGGCTCGCATTTCGATACCCGCCTGCTGTTTCAAAAAGACGTCCGTTTCCCGGAAACAGGCACGTACACCTTTGAATATGAACAGGGAATGCGCGACGAACCACTCACCGGTATCGAAGACGTCGGTTTAAGAATCGAAAAAAGTACGCCCTGACAGTGTCGGTCATCTAAACTCTAATCCCAATGCAATTAATCGACGGTAAAAAAATTTCAGACGAAATAAAAGCGGAGATACGGGAAGCCGTAGAAGAGATGTGCGCGAAAAACCTTCGACCGCCTCATCTGGCCGCCGTGCTGGTAGGGCACGACGGAGGCAGCGAAACTTATGTGGCGCATAAAGTTAAGGCATGTGAACAAGTCGGGTTCCGGTCGAGTCTGATCCGCTACGAAGACCATGTAACGGAAAAGGAACTGTTGCAACGCATCGCACAATTGAATGCCGACGCGGAGGTGGACGGCTTTATCGTTCAACTGCCGCTTCCGCGACATATCGACGAACAGAAAATAATTGAAGCCATTGAGCCGGCTAAAGATGTGGACGGATTCCATCCGGAAAACGCAGGACGTATGATGATCGGACTTCCCTGCCATGTGTCGGCTACACCGGCCGGTATCATGGAATTGTTGCGCCGCTACCGGATCGAAACAAAAGGAAAACACTGCGTGGTGCTGGGACGAAGCAATATCGTGGGAAAACCTGTGAGCGTGCTAATGGCGCAAAAGGCGCAACCCGGCGATGCCACCGTTACCGTGTGCCACAGCCGTACAAAGAACATTGCAGAAATCACCCGCCAAGCCGACATTATTATTGCCGCCATGGGGCAGCCCGAATTTCTAACCGCCGATATGGTAAAAGAGGGCGCAGTGGTGATTGACGTGGGAACTACAAGGGTGCCGTCCATCGAAACCAAATCGGGATGGAAACTCAAAGGCGATGTGAAATTCGACGAAGTAGCGCCCAAATGTAGCTATATTACCCCAGTCCCGGGCGGCGTAGGGCCTATGACCGTTGTTTCGCTGCTTCGCAACACCCTCCAAGCCGCTAAAAACCGAAAACAGGAATAAAAACCGCCATGCGTTTTAACGCTGTCAAGTTTAAAATGCTGACCGGCTTTTCGCTACTTCGATAATTTCGACAGTAAACCCGCTTGGGTTTTGTTGTTTTCGGCTTTCACCCTCATCTCCGTGTCATAAGGTTATACAACTTTCAGTTGTTGCAGGAAGGTTTTCAGTTTATCGCGTTCGGCCGCTCTGAAAGGAGTAAAGGGTTCGGCCATGGCGTCGCTGCAAATTCCCAGCAACGACAGCGTTCCTTTTAGGCCTTTCAGGAAACTGGACGGGTGAAGCCCTGTGCTGTAAATGGTGGTGCTGATGTACATGATTTTGTCTTGCAGCGCGCGGATTTTATCAATGTCGCGATTGACGGCCGCATGGTATAAATCGACAAACAGGCGAGGAAACAGGTTAGCACCGCACGGTATGCCTCCGTGTCCGCCGGTCAGTACAAATTCTCCCAGATATTCTTCCGTTCCCAGCAGAAACGAAAAGTCGGTACGGTGTTTCAGCAGGTACTGCACTTGTTTGAAATAAGCCAGATTGGAGGAGCTGTCTTTGATGCCTACGATTTGCCGTATTTCCGCCATCTGTACGGCGGTAGCAGGTTCCAGCGCCACTTTGGTATATATCGGGATGTTGTAATAGAACACCGGCAAAGGCATTCGCGGTACGATGTGCTGCAAGTATTCCAGCAATTCGGATTGTCCTTGCAGGAAGTAAAACGACGGCGTGATGACAACGGCGGTGGCGCCTTCCATAGCGGCTATTTCGGAAAGTTCGATGCTTTCCGCAAAAGAAGAGTCCGACACTCCTACCAGCACGGGAATACGGCGTTTGACCAGCCTGCATGTCCGTGCAATCAATTCTTTCTTTAAGCGGTGGCTCAAACTTGGGGATTCGCCGGTGGTACCGAGTATATACAGTCCGTGTACGCCTCCTGCGATGACATGTTCGATGAGTTTTTCCACGCCGGCAACGTCCAGCCTGTCCGTATCGGACAGAGGAGTTACTAACGGGGGAATAATTCCTTTTAACGGATAAATTACGTTCATTGTCTATGGAGATTGAGGGTTTGCGGTGGTTTGAAAAAGGACGCCGGTATTCGCCGGAAGGCTGTTTGCGGTCGCCTCCGGGCACAGGTCGAGGCTACCGTATGGGCGTTACAGATGACAGCCGGATACGGGTATTCAATCTCGTTGCCCTGCAAGTCTGTTGAAAAACATTTTCTTCGCATATCGTTTTCGCTTGTCTTCAATTCAAATTAAGTTTTTCAAGTTCGTCAAAGGTAACAATATTTTTTTTCATTTCCGGTATATTTTTTTTTGCAGCCGATTGAAAATACACATCCTCCGGCCTTTCATACAATTAAAACGCAAATAGTTGAAAAACGGATAATTGCGACTTGAGCGAATAGCTGTTTTTCGACCGTTTATACGATAATCTGCGAATTTAAGTTATCTTTGTATTTTTCTTCATTTATAAATCTTTCACCCTATGAATTTGTTTAAAAAAGGAATAAATGTTTTTTTGATATTGTCTGCCCTTGTGCCGGCAGTATCATGCTGTTGGATTCCGTCTGTTGTTGACGGGAATAAGATAATCGTCGATAACGAGATGGATATTTCCGATTATCAGGAAATCCGTCTAAGCGTTGCCGGCAAACTGACTTATCGTCAGGAGGCCGGCAAAAGTCCGTATTTGAAAATCAGCGCGGACGAAAATATTCTTCCCCTGTTGGAGGTCGGCGTTAAAGGAAACCGCCTGTCTATCGGAACAAAGGACAGGATATCGGTTCGTCTTTCACAAATGACGGTGGAAACCAACTCTACGAATCTCGTCGGTATAGACGTCGCCGGGTCGGGCAAAGTGCATCTGGCCGGAGAAGTGAAAACCGGAAACATGGACATGAATATCGCCGGTTCGGGAAGTATTACAACGGACGGACTTCACTGCGAAACAACGCGATTGGATATTGCCGGGTCGGGAAAAATACAACTGAACGGCTCGTGCCGGAAGGTTTCCGGCACGATTTCCGGGTCGGGCGACATTGAGGCGTTCGACTATTATGTAGAGAACTGGAACTGCCATATTGCCGGATCGGGAAACATGAATATCCGCGCAAGCGAGGAATTAAAAATCAATATCGCCGGATCGGGCAAGATACGGTATATGGGAAATCCGAAAATAAGCAGCAATATCGCCGGTTCGGGTTCCATCAAGCAATTGCCTTGATCGCCACTCCACAATTTGCCGACAGGCGATGAAAATTTTCAATCATGAATGATGAGTCTTCCATTTTTAATTACGAACAAGAGCGCATTTTAATGATACCGTACAAGGTATAACTTGCAAAAGTGGAGTCCTGCATAACAAAAAACGAAAATTTAACATTATTTATGATTTTCGATATTGCCAATAAAAAAACAGTATTTAAATTTGCAGTTGAAAAATCGTGTTAGCAATCCCGCCTCAAATGTCGGATAAATCAGTTATATATTTAGAACTCAATATACATGAATCGCAATTTAATGAACAGGAGGAATTTTCTCTCAAGCGCAGTTATGACCGGTGCAGCAGAAACGCTGGGAGCCGGTTTTCTGCTCACTTCGTGCAGTAGCGGAAAAGTATCGGAATTGACGCCGCTCATTCCGGAATCGGAATGGAATATTCCGGCGTTTTTGCCGGACAAAGCAAAAGACGGGATACCGCTGAAAGCCGGCCTGATCGGTTGCGGGCGGCGCGGTACGGGCGTGGCTACGGACTTTCTGAACGCCGCGCCCAATGTGTCCGTCGTTGCGCTGGGCGATTTGTTTCAGGACAGGCTGGATGGCGCCCGCAAAACACTTCTCGAAAAATGCAATCAGGCTGTTCCCGACGACAAATGTTTCACAGGATTCGACAGCTACGAAAAAGTTATCCATTGCGGAGTGGATGTTGTCCTGCTGGCTACGCCTCCTGTTTTCAGGCCTGTCCATTTCAAAGCAGCCGTCAAAGCCGGAAAACATGTCTTTTTGGAAAAACCGGTAGCCGTAGATCCCGTCGGGGCGCGTTCCGTCATTGCCGCTTCGCGAGAGGCGCTGGCATCGGGGCTGGTCGTCATCACCGGTACACAGCGCCGCCACCAGCGGAGCTATATCGAAGGATACAAACAGGTACAAAGCGGGCTGATCGGCGATATACAGGCAGCCAATATCTACTGGAATACCGGCAAACATTGGCTGCGAACGAAGGAAAAAGGCTGGACGGACATAGAATGGATGATCCGTGACTGGGGCAACTGGACATGGCTCTCCGGCGACCACATCGTCGAACAGCATATTCATAACATTGATGTAATCAATTGGTTTACAGGAAGAAAACCCGTCAAAGCGACCGGTTTCGGCGCACACCACCGCCGCTCTACCGGCGACCAGTACGATATGTTTGCCGTGGATTTCCTGTACGAAGGCGACATTCATGTCAATAGCCTGTGCCGCCAAATCGACGGCTGTTCCAACCGCATTTCCGAAATTATTCTCGGCACAAAAGGCTCGTGGTCGGGCGCCGGCGTCATTAAAGACCTCAAGGGAAACATTCTGTGGAAGTATGATGGGGAAGAAGAAAAAAGCAAATTCTCGCAAACCAATGCTTTCGTACTGGAACACGTCAATATGGTCAACCACATTCGGGACAATATCCCCGTCAGTCATGCCGAAGCGACAGCCATATCTACGATGACGGCGATTATGGGACGAATGTCTGCCTATGCGGGAATCGATATAACGTGGGAGCAGGTAATGCAATCGGATTTGAACCTGCTACCGCCCGATTTGGCGCTTAAAAATGTCGATCTGAAATATTACGCTATTCCTGTTCCGGGAAAAGAATAAACAATTCAATAAGACCGCAAAATGAAAACATTTGTAAGTATTTCCCTGTTATTGATTACCGTGTCCGTCTATGGTCAGAAAGAAGCATATCCTGAACCGCCGCCGATGACGCACGAGATGACGGAATTTTGGACGCCGCAACCGGAAATCGTCCATCCCGGAAAAATCGATAAAGCAGGCTTTGTGTCGCCGCCGTCGGATGCCGTAGTTTTATTTGACGGCAAGGATCTGTTACAATGGGAAAAAGCCCCCGACAAAAGCGTACTGGTGAAAGGCAAAGACATGTCCAAATTTAAAAGTACGGAAGGCGCCGACACACAGTGGGTTGTCAAAAACGGCGTGCTTACCGTCAACAAACAAGCCGGCGATATACAGACGAAACAGGTATTCGGCGATTTTCAACTCCACATCGAATGGCGGATACCGGAAGGCATACAGGGCGAAAGCCAGCTAAGAGGTAATAGCGGCGTATTTTTGCAAGGCATCTATGAAGTACAGATATTGGATTCGTACAACAACGTTACCTATGCCAACGGGCAAGCCGGAAGCATTTATAAACAAACCGCCCCGCTGGTCAATGCAATGAACCCGCCCGGAGAATGGAACAGGTACGACATTATCTATACAGCGCCTACCTTCAGATCGAACGGCGCCTACCGCACTCATCCGACAGTCACGATTTTGCACAACGGAATTTTGGTGCAAAACCATACGCGAATAACCGGAACAACGCCTTATATCGGATTGCCTCAAGTGATGGAACACGGCAAAGGGCCTGTCCGCTTGCAGGCGCATGCCGACGAAAGCGCCCCCATCAGTTTCCGTAACATCTGGATAAGAGAATTATAGACAATGAGAGATAAACGTTTTTTTAACATCATCTTTTTATAACAATGAAAAAATATTTCACACGAAGGGAAATGTTGGCTTGTTTGGCAATGTTGCCCGCATTATCGCCGGTTTCCCGGTCGGATATAAAGGCCGGCGAGCATGGAAAAAAGAAAAAATGGATCGACCTGTTTGACGGCGAAAGTCTCAACGGCTGGCACACGAACAGGCAAAAAATTACGCACGGCACCGGCGGACGCTGGCAAGTGGAAAACGGCACATTGACGGGAGAACAGGATCCACCCGGTTCCGGCAACGGGGGCATCCTGATGTCCGACCGAAAATACGGGGATTTTGAGCTGGAACTCGAACTGGCGCCCGACTGGGGAGTGGACAGCGGCGTGTTTATTCGTTGCAACGAGAAAGGGGAATGTTTCCAAATATATGTGGATTACCATGATCAGGGACATGTCGGGTACATCTCAACGGAAGAAAAAGACAGGATGTTCATTCGTCCCTTTTTTATCAATGGCATTTCGGACGAGACGGGCAACCTGACCGGTTTCGAAACAAAACCCGATCCTCGAAAACAGGCATGGGGCAAAGGATTCCTGCGTTACAACTGTTCCCCGGAAGAATGGAAAAAAGCGTGGAAAACAGGCGAATGGAACACGCTGCGCATCCGTTGCTCCGGTAAATATCCCCGCATCACCACCTGGATCAATCAGGTGATGATTGCCGACTTCGACGGGGAAACCTGCGCCAGTCCGCTTTACAAAAAGGAAGAACTGTCGGAAAAATTAGGCCGCGAAGGACACATAGCCCTTCAGGTACACGGCGGGAAAGGCTCATGGAAAGAAGGCGCCAAATGCCGCTGGCGAAAAATTAAAATAAAAGAATTAACCTAAATATGGCGGAGTTACCCGTTAAAAAAACGCCCTGTTTTCCCATCGGCGGGGAAAACAGGGCGTTGTATTTCAGGCCTTTCGGCAGTTGCGCGTTGTTATTCGGCCTTGTCCAGCGCTTTTATCTCTGCGGCGGAAAGGGCGCGATCCCAAATGGCAATGGTGGAAACGGTCATTTCGTGATCATAGCCGCCCCATCCGTCGGTGAGAAAGCGGATGGTGGGCATCAATTTTTTCGTAGCTTCTCCATAACCGTTATACCGGAAAAAGGACTCGCCGTCGAGGTACAAATGGTTGTCGCCGCTTCCTTCATAAACGACCACCAAACGGTAGTTGGTATTCGCTGTTATAGCAGTGGGCGAATAGCTGTCGTGGCCAAGTTTACCTCCATTGATGTAAACTTCTCCTTCAATTTCTTCGCCGGGTCTTGCCTGATAGAACACACGCCATTTGGAAATGTCAGGGACGGAAAAATCGAACAGCATGGTATAGGAGGAGGTTACATAACCGCTGCCG
>JAIRLS010000059.1 GCA_031259205.1 Bacteroidales bacterium
TGCACAGATAAAAACGAGGCGTACAAAACGAAAGAAGTTGATTATCCATAAAATAAAAATCTGCGTTCCTCTATTAACCCTGCGTTATCTGCGTGCTAATACCCTTTTGAGACAGCCCCAAGGAGCTATGGAGCGGCTTCCGCAGGTCGTTGACCTGCGGTTATGAAAGTTACGTCCTTTCAGGACGTTCCGCATTCTCCAAAGCGGATGGTTTTCGCGCTTTCAGGCGCACGCCGTGCGCCTCTACATTCGTGCCTTCGCGCCTTCGCGCCTATGCCCGTGCATGGTATAATACTGTCTAAATTGATACCGGCTAAATTGTTGAAAAGGACGTTACTGAATAGAATATTTGAAGGTTGGCGCGTGTTTTGCCGGATTGCCGGCGAGCGTCCCTGTGTTGCCGCCAAAGGGCCGGCGGGTTGCCGTGAAGTCGGGCGAATATTCGCTTTTTCGATGGGCCGGTCAATGTGGAATTGAAAAAAATCACTCACAATTGAAAAAAAACATTTATATTTGTTTCAAATCAAATTTCATTATGGAGATACATAATAGTCTTTTATTCTGTGTGATAGTTTCTGTTTTGCCGGTTCTCCGGATTTACCCGATCGCAAAATGAAACCTCCTGCAGCACGGAAGATGCCCGTGACGCTTGTTACGGCAGGCCATCTTCGCCATGACGCTTATTTTTGGCTGAAAGAGCGTGATAATCCGCAAGTAACGGCATATCTCAAGAAAGAAAACAGCTATGCCGACGCCATGATGCACGACACAAAGGAACTTCAGGCAGCGCTTTTTGATGAAATCACATCCCGCATCAAGCAGGACGACCGGTCGGTTCCTTTTTTCCACAATGGATACTGGTATTACACCCGCTACGAAAAAGAGGGGGAATATGCGATAGAATGTCGCAGGAAAGGCGCCATGTCCGCCGAAGAGGAGATACTGCTGGACGAAAACGAACTGTCGCAGCAGTATGCCTATTTTGACGTCAACAATATCGAAATCAGCCCCGACAATCGACTGATGAGCTACGGAGTCGATACTGCCGGCAATCACCTTTATACTGTTTTTGTCCGGCGTCTGGAAACAGGCGAGATACTTGCCCGTATCGACGGCACCGGCGGCCCGACGGCATGGGCAAACGATAACCGCACCCTCTTCTATTGCAGCAAAGATCCGCAGACCCTGCGTACCGACCGCCTGATGAAGTACAGGACGGACAGCGGCGAAACGACGGAGATCTATTCCGAAACAGACGAAAGATTTGACTTGGGCGTTTACAGATCCAAATCGGGCGAGATGATTTTTCTGGAAGCCGCAAGCAATACGGCTACCGAGTTCTCCTGCCTGCCCTCAGACAGTCCCGACGGCTGTTTCACCGTCATTCAGCCCCGCGAAGAAAATTTGGAATACCATCTGAGCCATTACAAAGACAAATTCTACATCATCACTAACGATCAAGCGAAGAATTTTCGCCTGATGGAGGCTTCTCTCTCCCAGCCTTCCAAAGAACACTGGAAAGAAGTGATCCCCCACCGGGACGACGTACTGCTGGAAGAAGCGGAACTCTTTGACGATTACATCGCGCTGTCCGAGCGGAAAAACGGCCTGCTCCGGCTACGGATTATCTCTCTGCACGACAAAGGCGAGTACTGCCTTGATTTTGCAGCGGAAGAAGAAGTATACACTGCCGAACTGTCCGACAATCCTGCGTTCGATACCCGTATGCTCCGGATAGAATACAGCTCGCTCACCACGCCATACACCATCTTCGATTTCGACATGCTGACGCACGAAAAAATCATCCTCAAACAACAGGAAGTCGTCGGGGGATACCGGCCGGAAGAATACGTTTCCCGCAGGATTTATGCCGAAGCAAAAGATACCGTCATTCCCATATCAATGGTATACAGAAAGGATACCCCCATAGACGGAAAAACGCCGCTGTTGCTGTACGGATACGGCGCTTACGGCTACAATGTTGATCCGGTCTTCAGCATTTCGCGCATCAGTTTGCTCAATCGGGGTTTCGTGTATGCGATAGCCCATGTGCGAGGCAGCCAGTACCTCGGCAGAGAATGGTACGACAACGGGAAGATGCTGAAAAAACGCAACACATTCACCGATTTTATCGCCTGCGCCGAACACCTGATAGCGCAAAAATACACCGACTCCGAACACCTTTTCGCTATGGGCGCCAGCGCCGGCGGCCTGTTGATGGGCGCCGTGCTGAACATGCGCCCCGACCTGTTCAAAGGCGTCATTGCAGACGTACCCTTTGTGGACGTGGTAACCACCATGAGCGACACTTCTATTCCGCTCACCGCCGCCGAATTTGAAGAATGGGGCAATCCGGAAGAAGAAGAATACTATCAATACATGATGTCCTATTCGCCTTACGACAACGTAACGGCTCAGGATTATCCCAACCTGCTGGTAACGGCAGGCTGGAACGATGCGGAAGTTCAGTACTGGGAACCGGCCAAGTGGGTAGCCAAACTGCGCGAGCTTAAAACCGATAATAACCTGCTTCTGCTTCATACCAATATGGACGCAGGACACGAAGGCGCTTCCGGAAGATTCGAATCATTCAGGGAAGTAGCGTTTGAATACGCTTTCCTTATCCAATTAAATAATTCAAAAAACAATACAGTATGAGTCACACCAAAGTCATCGCCACCATAGGCCCGTCAACATCGTCAAAGAGCACGTTACGGAAACTGTTCAGGGAAGGAGTTAACGTCTGCCGGCTGAATTTTTCGCACGGGACGCACGACGATCACCGTAAAAGCATCGAAAACATCATCGAACTGAATCAGGAATTAAGTACCAATGTCACCATCCTCGCCGACCTTCAAGGGCCGAAACTGCGCGTGGGTATGGTGAAAAACGGCGCTATCACGATCCGGGACGGGGAAACGATCGACATAACCAACCTCGAATGTATCTCTACACAGCAGTTGTTGTACATTTCATACGACGAACTTCCCAAAGACATACAAATCGGCGAAGCTATCCTGATCGACGACGGGAAGCTGAAACTGGAAGTGCTGGAAACCAACCGTACCGACAGGATAAAGGCAAAAATCATTCACGGCGGCGAACTGACCTCCCGAAAAGGCGTTAATCTGCCCCACACCAAAGTGTCGTTGCCCAGTTTTACGCAGAAGGATTACGACGACGCCTGTTTTGCGCTGGATTACAACGTGGACTGGATAGCCCTGTCCTTCGTCCGCACGGCTCTCGACCTGATGCCCCTGCGGGATTTGCTTCGCACCAGAAAAAAATTCGCCCGCATCATTGCCAAGATCGAAAAACCGGAAGCCCTCGCCGACATTGACGCCATCATCGACGCTTCCAACGGCGTGATGGTTGCGCGGGGAGATCTGGGCGTAGAAGTGCCTTTCGACCGGGTGCCGATGATTCAGAAAGAAATCGTTAAAAAATGTATCGTACAGGGCAAACCGGTAGTCATTGCCACGCAAATGCTGGAAAGCATGAATGCCAATTTTCGCCCCACACGAGCCGAAGCAAACGACGTGGCCAATGCGGTACTGGACAGCGCCGATGCACTCATGCTGAGCGACGAAACAGCTACCGGAAAATATCCCGTAGAGGCGGTGAAGGCCATGAAGAAAGTCATCGACTGGACGGAAAACCACGGATTCCAGTACAACCGGATCACCCTGCCCAACAGCAAAAGCCACACCTTCCTCCCGGATACCATCTGCCTGAACGCTTGCCAGATGGCAGATCAGGCAAATGCAAAAGCCATCGTTATCTTCACCTTCTCCGGCTATACCGCCATGCGCATATCCAGCCACCGCCCCAAAGCCGAAACCTTCGTCTTCACCCGCAACAAGGCGCTGGTGCGAAAAATGGCGCTGATATGGGGCGCACACGCCTATCATGCCGAAGAAGTGGACAATATCGACCAGGCTATCACGCAATCCATCGAAAACCTGAAAAAACGGGGCTATATCAAGGCGGGAGACGTCATAGTGCATGTAGGAAGTACGCCCTTTGAGGAAAAAGGGCAGACCAACATGCTCAAACTGTCCTACATCCACTGACCGGCTACCGATTGAAAATCAATACACAAGGGATTCAAAAAAGCTATACCGGCGACTGCTTTCCCCAGCCGCCGGTAATATGATGATTATCCTTTTCATCCTTATAAAGGGTCTTTGACGGTCGAAATGAAAGAAGACGCAGGCGCGATGTTTCCCCTGTTCCCTCTATGGTAGCCGAATACTGCCTTCCGGAGCATGAATGTACAGTATTTTGCCTTTTCGGTCGACTTCGGTGATTAATTCGGGATGGAAGGGGATGAGGTTTTCTTTTTCCCCGTTGATGATTTGCATGACCCTGTTGCCGTTAAAATTTTCCATTCGGGCGATAACGCCGATGCGTCCATACACGGCGTCGTGCACGGCAAATCCCGTCCACTGTTTTTCTTCGCTTTCCTGTTGCCGGAATTTCACTTCGGCAAAGACGTCGCATCCTGTCAGTTCGGCGGCTTCGTCCGCAGAATTGACAAATTCCAGTTTTACCAGCGCCGAGTTTTCAGTGCGGAGCGTAAAAATTTCAACAGGGAAAGGTACTTTCAACCCGTCCACCACGACGAACACTTCCCGCAGATGCTCCGGCGCCACGTCCGCCGCCTGTTCTGCCGCCAACAGCAAAACGCCCGTAAAACCGTGCGTTTTAACGAATTTCCCTATGTACTGCATTTTATTTATTTCGGGTTTTCATTGAAGATCGAGTGCAAATATAGTTAATTTGCCGGAAATATCAATCGCAGATAACCGGATACAGGGGCAACTTTAAGTTTGCAGAAAAAAAACCGAAGTTAAATTTTACCTAACCCAATTTGGCCAAAATCACTCCAAAAATAAGGAAAAACGAAGTAATTAAAGTTCATTCTTTTATGGAGGCGCTGGGGGCAGTGGACTGTTTCAGACGTGTTTTGTTTCCCGCTTTTTTCCCATCCCTTTTCATCACCGCCGGTCGTTGACCTGCGGTGATGAAAGTTACGTCCTTTCAGGACATTCCGCATTCTCTAAAGGGGGTAGCTTTTCAGACGCACGCCGTGCGTCTCTACATTCGTGCCTTCGCGCCTTCGTGCCTTCGCGCTTTCAACTGCCACAAGCGGTTAATTGCCTGATGCTTCTCCGAGATTAAAAATCAGCGAGAAACGAAGGGT
>JAIRLS010000089.1 GCA_031259205.1 Bacteroidales bacterium
TTATTTTATGGATAATCAACTTCTTTCGTTTTGTACGCCTCGTTTTTATCTGTGCAAATCCACATCATCTGCGTCATCTGCGTGCTTTTGAGACGCCCCCTTATGAAAATCAAGTCCCGCAGGGACTTATGGCCGTATTGTCCTGTCACCGCAGGTTAAAACCTACGGTTAATAAAGCGCTGTCCCTGCGGGACAGGCCGATTAACAGACCATGCGACAATTTGAATTTTTAAATCGACGCAGTCAAATGCACCCCTGTATATTGGAGGTCAGACAATGGGAGGTTATGAAAAATCCGCAGTCCCCCATAAGTGAAGTATACACAGCGCATATTCCTGATTACAGGACGATTGCATGAACGACCGTACCAAGTTGGGTTAAGACACTATCCTTTTTTGTATTGTTCCACGTCTTCCGGCGTAGTTTTCCACCGTTCGTGCATCCACACCCATTGTGTAGGGACTTCGCGGATTACGTTTTCAATGACGTTCGTGTAGTTTCTGGTATTTTCCAGCAGGTCGTGTTCTCTGTTGCCGGTATTGACCAGCGGTATTTCCGGCAGGATGGTAAAGCGGTAACGTCCCTTGCCGTGTCGCGCGGCATACATCGGCAGTACGGGGGCCAGCGTGTCCAGCGCCAAGCGTGCCGCTCCGATGGGCGTGTAGGCTTTCCGCCCGAAGAAAGAGATAAACTCTCCTTTTACTTTCGTATCCTGATCGATCATAATGATCAGGCATTCGCCCCGTGCAAGGGCTTCCAGCAGTTTCGGATAGGCGTTTCCCCGCGCGATGTTTTTCATGCCTCTCGATTCGCGGGCGGCAACGATCATCCTGTTTATTCCGGGATGCCGGAGAGCCTTGCTTACCGCCGTTGTTTCGTATCCCATCACCGGTGGCATAATGGCCGATAATTCCCACGATCCTACGTGCATCATCAGGCAAAGGACGCCCTTGCCTTTGGCATAGGCGCGGCTCAGGTGTTCTTCCCCGACGAAATCTATCATCCGGGAGAATTGCTCACGGGTAGTCCATTTGATGGAATGAAGGTAATCTGCCAGATTCAGCCCCTGGTTGACGAACACTTCCCGCGCCATCTTGCGAATATCTTTCGATGTTTTTTCCTTCCCGTAAACAGATTGCAACGCCTTGATCGTGCGATTCCGTTCTCTGCCGATCAGCCAAAAAGCCATTGTTGCCCAGAAAGAGAAAAAACATTCCGCCGACCGGAGAGGTACAAAACGAACGGCAGCAGTCAGGAGATAGAGAAAAAATATCAAAACGGGATATTTTACCGATCGACGAATTTTTTTCGTGTACTTTTTTAATCTTCCGTCCGGAACTTTCAGGGTGATAACAGTCATGCCGTAAAAAATGATTTACCCCATTGGCGTCACCGTATGAAAAAGCGACAATGCCGGTTGAATCTTCCCAGCCGGCAAGTTCGTGAATTTCATCCTATTTCAGTGATACGGTTAGTTGCAAATTCTTTTCCTTGATGAGCCGCCGCAGGTTAATAAGGGCGTAGCGCATCCGTCCCAGCGCGGTATTGATACTCACATGGGTATACTCGGCAATCTCTTTGAAACTCAGGTCACCGTAATGGCGCAACAGGATAACTTCCTTCTGTTCTTCCGGAAGGAGATTGATCAATGCACGCACTTCTTCGTATATCCGGTTTTGTACCATGTTCTCTTCAATGGTATTTTCGGCATAGCGAATCGAATTAAGGACGGGATAGTTGAAATTATCCGTCGACCTCAATTCCAACTGCTTTTCCTGTCGAAACATGTCGATGATCAGGTTATGGGCGATACGTGTCAGCCATGGCAGGAATCGCCCCGACTCCGCATAACGTCCTTCACTCAACGAAGTGACCGCTTTGATACATGTTTCCTGAAAAATATCTTCGGCGACATGCCTGTTTTTAACAGAGTAAAAAATATATGAGAACAGCCTTTTTTGGTAGCGTTCCAATAATATTTCAAAACTCTTCCCGTCGCCCGCAATAAATTGCTGAACCAATTTCCGGTCTGACGATTCTTGTTCCATTCTTCTTTATATTAGTTTATTACAAAAGAGTAAAGAAGTGTATCAATAAACGTATGCTTTAAAATGAGGGGGTAAAGATAGATGTTTTTTTTATTTACACCAAATATTTCTATTAAAAAAAAACTTTTATTCCACAATTTTAATGTCGAGAATAACGACCGATCCCATTGGTACTACTACCTGTCCGTTGTCTTCTTGGGGATCTTTTCCGTAAAATAAGACGTAGGGCATGGCGATTCGGAGGTGAGCGCCTGTTTTCAACGGTTGTAATATTTTGTCCAGATAGTTGTCCGCCGTATAATTACTGAAATTCGGGTAAGTTTTGAGGTTGATTTTGTCTTCTTTTGCAAAATTGACAGAGGCGTTTCTCTGCAAAGCGTAATAAGCTTCCACTTGGGCATAGACCGTTCCTTTTCCGTTCAGGCTTTCTCCTTTGCCTTCGCTGATAATGCCGTACATCACGCTGCAATCGGCGCCGGTAACAACGGAACGGGTAACTGTCGTATCGACTTTTTGCACCTTTTGTACCACGTGCGCATGGCATAGGGTATCCTGATAGAGGGATAGCGCCGGAATGATTTTTACCAGTTCCATTTCCAGCATTCTCGACCTGTAGTCGATAACGAAGCCTGTCAATACGTTGTATCGTGAAGAAAAGAAGATAGTGCCTCTCTGTTCTTCGCTCATTTGTGCGATACCTGCGAAAATACCCGCCAAAGGCGCTGTCAGTTGCCATAATTCGGGACCGCCGAATTTGTAGAGTGATTGCTCAATGGGGGATTCGTCGGTGCTTGTATAGCTGGTCTTTTCCAGTGCACGGTTGTCCAGCAGTCGCAATTCGTAATTGACCAGCACGTGCTGGCCTGCGTCGGGCTTTTTTTCCAAAGAAGATTTCGTTACGCTGACGTATAATCCGTTGGACAGTTTTTCAGCATCCGCATAGTTGTTTTTCATCCACACATCCAGCGCCTGCTCTTCTTCGAGCAGTTTTGCTTCGCTGTCATCCTTGTTACATGACGGCAAGCAAACTGTCGCCGTCAGTACAAACAGAAGGAAAAATATTTGCCTGTTCATTTTCAAATTCATTATTATCCATTTATTAGACGTTGTTTTAAGAAAAACGTTGCGTTCATCGGTAAAAAAATCATTGTTTTCGGCTCAATTGACTGTTTCTGATACCGTAGGTAAAATAAAGGATACAGCCGATGATGGTCCACCAGATGAGCCTGAGCCATGTGTTCCACGGCAACGAGGCCATTTGCAGGATACAGAAGGCAGCGCCCAACAAGGGTATCACAGGTATAAACGGAACTTTGAAAGGGCGTTTCAAGTCGGGTTGGGTGTAGCGCAGCACTACTACCGATATACAGACGATAGTGAAGGCGAGCAATGTTCCGATGGATACCAGTTCGTTAAGCACGTTCAGCGGAAGCAGGCCTGCTATGAGAGCGGTGACGCCCCCTGCGAAGATAGTAGCTTTATGCGGAATACGTGTTTTGCCGTGTATGTGCGAAAACATTTTCGGGAGCATCCCGTCCCGGGAAATAGCGTAATAAATGCGTGTCTGTCCCAGCATCATTACCAGAATTACCGAGCTGAGGCCTGCAATAGCTCCCAGTTTGATGAAAGGGCTTAACCATGCAAGTCCTTTGCCGGCGTGGTCTATCGCTACGGCGATGGGAGCATCTACGTTCAGTTCCTTGTAGTTGACAATACCGGTGAGTACGGCTGTTACCGCTACATACAGCAGTGCGCATACGCTTAGTGAGATGAGAATCCCTCTCGGCATGTCCTTTTGCGGATTCCGCGTTTCCTGTGCGGCTGTGGACAGCGCGTCAAAACCCAAAAAAGCAAAAAACACCAACGCTGCTCCACGCAGAATCCCGCTGATGCCATACTGTCCAAATTCACCCGTATTGGGAGGAATGTAGGGCGACCAGTTCCCCGTATCAATGTATGACAGTCCGAATCCGATGAACAGCAGGATAACGCATACCTTGATCACTACGATTATATTGTTGATAGCGGCAGACTGCCGGATACCGCCCAACAGCATGGTGGCAACCAGACATACAATGAACACTGCCGGAAAATTGATGATGCTCCCCGTCAGATGCCATCCGTCTTCCGCATGTGCAAAGGTGGCCTGCGAGATGCTGTGCGGCAACGCTATGCCCCATCCTTCCAACAAGCTTTGCATGTAGCCGCTCCACGCAACAGACACCGTCGAACATGCAAAAAGATATTCCAGTATCAGATCCCAGCCGATAAACCACGCCGGAAACTCGCCCATCGTGGCATAACTGTAGGAATACACACTGCCCGACACCGGAATCATCGCCGCCAACTCCGCATAACACAAGCCCGCAAGGATGCATCCCGTTGCCGAAATAAGAAATGAAACCGTTAATGCAGGGCCTGCATGATTAGCGGCAGCCTGACCGGTAATAACGAAAATCCCCGCTCCTACAATCGCTCCTATTCCCAACGCGACAAGATTAGTGACCGAAAGCGTTCGCCGCAATCCTCTCGAATCAGCCGATTTTCCTACCATTGAGGAAATATCCTTCTTCTGAAAAAGTTTATCAAACATACTTTGAAATTTTTCGTAAAAATATAAAAATATTCAAACATAGTACTTTCTTTCTTTTTTTTTAACACAATAAGTACCGTAAGCTTTGAGGATGAACACTGTTATATTCCCGTGGCTCAAAACCGTAAGATGGAAAAGGGTAATGTCACAGTATCACATGATTAAGATATTTATGAATGTTATTATCAACAGAACATAACCACTTCTTAACCAATTTGATACACCACTGAAAAGTAAACTTGGGTAGCAATGTTTGCTTAGTTATTGTTAATACTGATAAAGGACAAAACGAAACAATTCCGGATATTTTCTAACATGGTATCTGTATTCGGGTTCATTCTTTTATTGAGGCGCTATCAGTCAGAGAACTGTTCCATCCGTGTTTTGTTTCCCGTTTTCGCTCTTTCAGGCGAAAGCCTTTCGCCTCTACCTTCGTGCTTTCGTGCCTTCGTGGAGGGCAGAAGAATTGTTTTTCATAGCACCTCAAAAAAAGAATTAACCATTATTAATATGATTTTATTTATTATTCATATTTGTTATTCAATCGGAAGGGGAGAATTTAAGTTCATGAAGATTGTACCCGCCGGTTTCAATGCAACACTTTATCCGATGGACGCCTTCCGTCAAATGTACTCTCGGAGGTTCGGCGGGACACCATACCCAGTTGTACCAACCTCCCGTATTGGGTACCCATACGGATCCCGATACGTTTTGACCGTCTATTTCAAGATGGAACGCGCCCGTTGTCGTTGAAGACGCGCTTGCGGACAGACGATACTCTCCGGAGTCCCGTACTTCCACCGTGTAAACCAGCCATTCTCCGGGTGCTACCCAACCGATGTTCATTCCTTTTTCCACATCTACCGAAAAACTGTTCCAGTCATCGTGATTTCTTCGATAATCGTCTTCTTCCGAATTGTTGTTATGTTCGTCGGTTTCATGAAATGCCACTCCCTCCCCGCCGAGGTCGAAATTGCGCATTGGAATAATGCAGGGAGCAGTAGCCGAAAGAATATGAGGTCCTTTAAACGGTTGGAGTCTGTCGCTCACAACGGCGTAACATCCGTCGCCGCCCAGCACAAACGTATCGCCGGCGGGTTTCAGGATTCCGTTTTCATACCATACGGGGCGATACAAAACATGTCTCCCTATTGAGCCATACCGAATAGTCGTTCCGTCGGTTACACCCCATGCGACAATATCCCACTGCGATCCGCGTTTGTCGGCAAGATAAGCGTAACCTGTCAAGGTGTCCGGCAAATACTTCACCGGAATATCAACATCGTAAAAACCTTCGTATTCATGGGAAACATCAATGATGTTGCCACGAAAAACCGGCGGAACATATTTTTCGTCCATTTGAACAGGTGTTTGAACCGTTTTTTTGGAAAATGATTTTCGGAACACCTTGCTCATGAGTGCAGTTGTCGCTAAATGAGAATCACCGGGATTGGTTTCGCATCCCATAAAAGAAATGTGCTTGCCTGCACTGTCGCAAACGCTATTCCACCCATGTCCGTAATGTCTGTTAGGCCAAAAGTATGTAAAATCGAACGTAACAGGAATACCCAGCGCCCGCATGGAAAAAACCGCCAGCGTTGCCATCGCGTCGCAGGAACCTTTTGAGGTAGCCATTAACTGGGAATAGTTCATGGGTGGGAAGTCATTATCCAGTCTGAAACGCGGCAACAAACCATTGAGCCTTCTGCAAGCCTCAACCGCCGTGATAGTTGAATCTTTCTTAAACGACTTGTTCAGATCGGCAAAACTTGCCAGCGCTTTTTCCCGCCAGTTTTCCAGCGGTTCGACGTCCAGCCTGTACGGCAGTATTTCCTCGCAGAAGACGTCGAACGGGATGTGTTTTCCCCACGGCTGCTCCCGCCATACTTTGAACGCCATCTCAATGTTGTTGATCAGATACTCGGCGGTGATATACCTTACATCTTCCCGTTTCACCGGTTCGCTCAAACCGTATGCCTTCAGTACCGGCAACTTGTCCGACGAGCTTGTCCAGCGCAGGAATACCGTTGCCACGTCGTTCCACGGGGCGTCGTAATATTCCGAATATTTGCCGGACATGTTCGCTATCAGGAATTCCGCTGCCCGCAGTTTCAGGCTGTCTTCCGGATGACGCCCGTAATGCGCCAAAACATGTTCCAATTCGGAACGGTTGTTGCCCGCCTGCTGCAAAACCGCCTCTATTTCGGGAGAAAAACGGGTGCAGGAAACAGTGCAGAGAAAAAGTAAAATGATGTTTTTCATGTCGTTTATGTATTTTAAAAAGCCCTTTCACCCTCGAAAAAAATGAAAGGGCAATTTTTCGCAAATCTCAAATTGAATTGCCAACAAACAAGTTTATTTATCTTGCTTTTTTACCTGTGAAGTAAAACACCGGTCCAAAGACAGGAACAAACAAAACTATCCACATCCACATGGAATTGAATCTTATTCCTAATTTGAGAATCTTATAAATTATATGTCCCATGGCAAATACATGAAACAATATGATAGACAGTACAATCACAATAACATAACTCTCCATGGC
>JAIRLS010000091.1 GCA_031259205.1 Bacteroidales bacterium
GTCAAAAGATACTAACTGTCTCTCTTTTTTTTCTCTGTCCTTTTGCATACTGCTGTTCCTTATATTTTATTCGGCAAATTTAGTGATATTTTTTAGAAGTAACAATAATTTTTACAAACCTTAGAACGGCTGACGACAGCCACTCTTAGCGCTTAAAGTGATTTGCATTCATGCACAAAATCTCTCCGCACACAAGAAAAAGGAATACGACAATTTGAAATACACCCTTTTAGAGCGACTCCCGATATTTTCGGTTGATCCTTTTTTCCGGCGCTTGTCCTTCTAAAAATTCGACTTTAACCGGTATATAAAACAGCGCTTTTTGTAAACTGTCGGGAATATCCGTCATTTGCAGGCGCATGGCGTCTTTTTCGGTGGTCAGTACGTATTTTTCGTCCATATCTGCCCATTGTTCCCATTTTTTCATGATAGCGTCGATGTCGGACGGGGTATAACGGTGATGGTCGCCGAATGTTACGGCCTGCATACAGGCGGAAAGGCGATGGACATGGTCTTCCAGCGGTTGGGGATGGGCGATGCCCGTCAACAACAGGACATGCGCCCTGGCCAGCCGTGTTTCGTCCAATGGAGGGACGTTTTGAAAGACAGGTGCCGGAGTTTCATACCGGATGATGCTGAAAAGTATCTCTCCGGAGAAAATGCTCGCGTATTTTCTCCGGAGGTTTTCCCGTTCTTCCGTAGAAATGTTTTCCGGTGATTTGGTGATGATCAGGACGTCTGCCCGGCGGGCAAAACAAGTCCATTCCCGCAATCTTCCTCCCGGAAGCATCCCGTCGCGGTACAACGGACGGCGGTAATCCGCCAGCAGGAAGGAAAACGAAGGAGTCACGCGCCTGTGTTGAAAAGCATCGTCCAGTAAAATAATTTGCAACGAGGGATAGAGCGTTTTCAGTTGCCGGATTCCACGTCTCCGGTCGGTATCGACGGCTACCGGAATATCTTGATATTTCCGTTTTATCTGGCATGGCTCGTCGCCGACGTCTTGTGCGGTTGATGCTGTTGTTGCCAGCACGAAACCTTTGGTTTTCCGTTTGTAGCCTCTGCTAAGCACAGCCAGCCGGCAATGCGGCGAGAGGGTACGGATAAGATATTCCACGTGCGGCGTCTTGCCGGTGCCGCCTGTTGTGATGTTGCCCACGCAGACGACCTCCACGTCATCAAAGCGTATCGAAGGCAGCCAGCCCCAATCATAACATTTGTTGCGCACTGCCGTGACAAGACCGTAGAGCAGCGAGAAGGGCCACAGGATAACACGTGCAAAAGTCATCAGCGGTATATTTTCAGTTTGTCCAACTCTTTTTGGTATTCCTGCGCGTATTGTTGGTGCTGTTTCAGGGTACGGGAGAAATGATGTTTTCCCGAAAAATCGGATTTGGCGCAAAAAAAGAGGTAATCGTGTCTGGTAAAATTGAGAACGGCGTCGATCGAAGCGATGGACGGCACGCAAATAGGCCCCGGCGGTAGCCCCGTATGCAGATAGGTATTGTAGGGCGAAGGCATTTCGATATGTTTTTTCAAAATTCGCGTAAGGGTATAGTCGCCTGCCACAAATCTGGCTGTCGGACAGGCCTGCAAAGGGATGTTTTTTTTCAGCCTGTTCATATACACGCCGGCAATAATGAGCTTTTCGCTATCCATATTGGTTTCTTCCTCAATGATGGATGCCAGAATGGTTATTTGCAGCGGCGTCAGTCCAGTGTTTTTGGCTTTTTCTGTGCGTACGGTATTCCAGAACCGTTTGTATTCCCTGTTCATCCGTTCCCAAAATTCTTCGGCGGAGGTATTCCAAAACAATTCATACGTATCGGGGATAAAGGTACTCAGGGCAGTGTTCGGCGTCAAGTGAAACCTGTTCAGGAAGGCGCTGTCTGCGAACAGCCGGACAATATCCGTCGAATCCGCTTCAAGCGTGGCAGCGACAATACCGGCTAATTGCGCTCCCGTGCGGATATTGTTGAACGTCACTCTTACCGGAATCTGACGGCCGGAGCGTAACATCCGTATCAGTTCGATATTGCTCATCCTGTCGGTCAGCTTGTACCGTCCGGCTTTTACCTTGCCGGGGTAGTTCATCCTGCCGGCTATCCGGCGAAAAGAAGTTTCGTCCTGCAAACCGTGCTGCACAAGAAGACGGCATACCTGTTCAAAATCGCTGCCGGTAGGAATGTATAAAAAGGCATTTTGCGCGTCTGTCTTCACGTTTTCCCTGTAAATTGCGTCATACGCGAAATAACCGACAGCAATCCCTGCTCCGCACAACAGCGCAAAAACGCTAATGACAACCCACCGTCGTTTTTTGACAATCATGATCAAATCCTATTTACCCGCAAAAATACTTCTTTTCTTTCAAATAGAGACAAAGAAACTTTACCGAAAAATCTAATGACCGCATGATGGAGTATCCCATAGCGCCGAAAATGCTGAATTTGCGGTTCATTCTTTTTTTGAGGCGCTATTGGTCAGTGGACTGTTTCCATCCGTGTTCTCCAAAACGCTTTTAGACGCACGCCGTGCGTCTCTACATTCAGACGCACGCCGAGCGTCTCTACGTGGAGGTCAGAAGAATTGTTTTTCATAGCCCTCAATAAAAGAAATAACCGAAAAAAATTTGGTTTTTTTTAAAATCCTCTTTATCTTTGTTGGGATTTGAAATGAAAACCCGATAAAAAGAATGTCGATTTTTCTTACATATAATCCTCTTAAAATCCCAATAATGACGGG